>JAADFS010000264.1 GCA_013152795.1 Deferribacteres bacterium | reverse complement strand
TCTTTCTCAGGTACCTTCTGACATTCGCGGAGCACAGGATGATAAGCTGCGAGCCCCTGAGCCTCCCGGAGGCGAGTATTGATTCAATACTCCTTGCCAGCCTGCCGACGATCTCGGGGTTTATACTGCCTGCCTGGGCCTGTGATATCATGTTTTCATATGCAGGATCCAGGGTAAACACCGGCAGCTTGCCCTCCTCGTTGACATACTGCTTTGTAATCATCCTGGACAGGGCCCGCCGCACATATTCAGTAAGCGCCTCCGGGTCTTTCACGTTAGGGGAGTAATCAAGCAGTGTATCAAGGATGGTTATAATGTCCTTGATCGGGATTCTCTCTTTCAGGAGGTTCTGCAGGACCCGCTGGACCCCGCCGAGTGTAAGGTTTGCAGGGACAAGCTCCTCGACGATCTTCGGATAAGTCTTTGAAATATTATCCAGCAGCTTCTGGGTCTCCCCCCTTGTGAGCAATTCCCATGCGTGCTCCCTCACGAGCTCGGTTATGTGCGTGCCTATGACGGTGGCCGGGTCGACCACCATGAAACCGGCGGCCTGGGCCTTCTCCACCTGCCTTTCATCAATCCAGTATGCAGGGAGCCCGAAGGCCGGCTCCTTTGTGGGAATGCCTTCTATCCTCTCGGTATCACCCGAGGCAACTGCAAGCCAGCTCCCCATCATGACCTCTCCCTTTGCGATCTCCACACCGCGGATCAGGAAACTGTACTCATGGGGTCTCAACTGCAGGTTGTCTTTTATATGTATAGGCGGCACCACAAAGCCCAGCTCCGCTGCAAGCTGCCTCCTCATGGCCTTTATCTTGCCGAGCAGCTCCCCGCCGGATTCATCAACAAGGGGTATAAGGCCGTAGCCTATCTCGAGACTGAGCGGATCAAGCTCAAGGAATGATTCTATCTTCGGCTCTTCAGGCTCTTCCTCCTCCGGTTCCTCCACGGTCTCTTCGCCCGAAGGCATCCTTGTCAGTATATATCCGAATCCGCCTGATGCAGCCGCGATGAGAAAAAACGGCATGTGCGGGAGCCCGGGCACAAAGCCCAGGGCCAGCAATACGCCGGAGACCGTAAACATGGCCTTGGGATTTACCAGCACCTGGCTTGAGATATCCTTTCCTATGTCGCTTTCCTTGCCGGCGCGGCTGACGACGATACCTGCAGCGGTTGATATAAGGAGCGCCGGGATCTGAGAAACAGGCCGTCGCCGATCGTCAGTATGGTGTACGTGGTTGCAGCATCAACCACCGGCATGCCTTTCTGCAGGACACCGATAATGAGCCCGCCGATTATATTTATTGCGGTTATGACCAGGCCTGCAATGGCATCGCCCCTTACAAACTTGCTTGCACCGTCCATGGAGCCGTAATAATCCGCCTCCTGGGCGATAAGTTCCCTGCGCACGCGGGCCTCGGCATCGTCTATAAGTCCGGAGTTCAGGTCCGCGTCTATCGCCATCTGCTTGCCGGGCATTGCATCCAGTGTAAACCTTGCCGCGACCTCGGCTATCCTTCCCGAGCCCTTTGTTATGACCACGAAATTAACGATAACCAGTATGAGGAAGACTATTATCCCAACGGCATAATTGCCCCCGACCACGAAGCTCCCGAATGACTTGATAACCTGCCCTGCGGCGTCCGTGCCTTCATTGCCCTTCAGGAGTATCAGCCTCGTGGAGGCGACATTGAGCGAAAGCCTGTAAAGCGTGGCCATAAGGAGCAGCGAGGGCAGTACCGAGAAATCAAGCGGCTTTTTCACATAAATGGCAGTGATGAGTATCGTCACGGAAAGTGAGATCGAGAGTGTCAGCAGCAGGTCGAGCATGAAAGGCGGCATGGGAAGGAGCATCACCCCGATAACCGACACCGCCATCAGGGCGACTGCCACATCCTCTCTCTCCTTCAGCAATGACAGCAGTTTCATCATATCCTGCCTTTCATCCTGTATATATGTGCAAGTATCCGGGCAACCGCCACGTAAAGCTCCTCGGGTATGAATGAATTCAGCTCAAGCTTGAAAAGGGACCTTGCAAGGGGCTTGTCTTCAATAATGGGCACGCCGTGTTCCGCCGCGATCTCTTTTATCCTTGCGGCCAGTATACCCGCACCCTTTGCAACGACCTTCGGGGCCGGCATCTTCCTGTCTTCGTACCTGATCGCGACTGCAAGATGCTGCGGGTTGGTGATTACCGCCGTTGCCGTGGGCACCTCCTGCATCATGCGTTTCCTTGCGGCCTCCCTCTGTATGCTCCTGATCCTTGACTTTATGAGCGGGTCGCCTTCGGACTCCTTGAGCTCTTCCTTTATCTCCTGTTTCGTCATCCGGAGGCTCTTCTCAAACTGCCATTTCTCAAGTAAGGCGCTCACTATGGAGACGGCTAAAAAATAGCAGAACGCGATCAGGACGGCATTCATAACCATGTCGCCGGAGACCCGCGCGATGTCCCTTATATCCATTGCGGAAAGTGTCGGGAACACCTTCAGGTCTTTCTTGATGATGTAATAGACGATCCAGCATCCGATGGCGACCTTCAGGATGCTCTTCAGCAGTTCAACCAGGCCGTTTGAAGAAAATATCTTCTTGAGGCCCTTGACCGGATCAAGCCTTTCGAGCTCAAATTTAAACGGTTTTATTACAAAACCACCCTGGGCAACGCTTGCCCCCAGGGCCAGGACAAGGGAAATGATGAAAAACGGCGCAAGCAGCATGCCGCCGTGCCAGACCGCGACAGCGGCCACATGCACAGGGTCACTGCCGTATCTGAAGCTGAGGATCGCGCCAGTCATATCAAGCCACTTTTGAAATATATATTCCCCGCCGAAATAAAAGACCATGATAATCCCGCCTATAACCGCCATGGAGGAAAGGTCGCGGCTCCTTGAGACCTGGCCTTTCTCCCTTGCCTTCTCCCGCTTTCGCGGCGTCGCCTGTTCCGTTTTCTCCTGAAATTCATCCGCCATCTCAAACCCTCAAACCCTTAAACTCTCCAACTCTTTAAAACTCTCCTCACCCCTTCGCCATCATGATAATACGCGCCATCTCGCCCCGCAGGTTGGCGAAATTTATCCCGAGCACATATTCAAACACGGGAATGCTCACCGTCATCAGCAGAAACCCCAGAAAGATGTTCAGCGGCAGGGTAATGAAGAAGATATTAAGCTGCGGCGCGACCTTGTATAAAAATCCCGACAGTATATTGCTTATCAGGAGGCCGACAAGCACGGGGGCCGATATCTTCAGTGCAATGACAAACAGCTTGCTCATCATGGACATCACCAGCGGCACGAGGGCCGTCATGTTCGCGCGGCCGCCTGGCAGCAGCTCGAAACTCTTCACGAATACATAGATAAGGTCGTGATGGGCGTTTGTCACAAGGAAAAACATCATAGTCATGATTCCGTAAATCTCTGCTATGTACGTGGATTGTCCCATCTCCGGGTTGTAGACTATCCCCATCGCCAAACCCATTGCATAACTGATAAACAGCCCGGCCATGTTCACGGCATAGAAGATCAGCCTGACACTGAACCCGAGGGCGATGCCTACAAAAACCTCCTTTAATACCAGCATGGCCACATCATTCTCCGATATCTGAAATCTGACAACAGGTGTCAGGAGGATGGCTATAAATACCGCAAAGCCTATCCTGAACTGCATGGGCAACTGCCTGCCGCCTATGACGGGAAGCAGGGCCACGAATATGCTCGTCCTCAGGAGGATAAACAGAAAGCCCGTTATATAGCCTGAAAAGACACTCAAATTCATATCCGCATTGTTGACCATGAATCAGAAATCCCTCATTTTATGTAAAACGGTATCTGCTGTATAAGGTTTGCGGTGAATGACAGCATCTTCTCGGACATCCACGGCATGAGCAGGAAGATACATGCAAACACCGCCAGCATTTTCGGCACGAATATCAGCGTGAATTCCTGTATCTGTGTCACTGACTGGAAGAGACCCACGAGGAGTCCCACAACCAGGCCCACCAGAAGCGGGGGGCCCGCTATAAGCAGCACTACCTTGAATACCTGGGCGGTTATGCCGTTTATCATCTCCAGGGTCATTAAAAGCTCCTCATCATTGAACCGACGATCAGGTTCCACCCGTCCACAAGCACAAACAGGAGCAGCTTGAACGGAAGCGATATCATGACAGGCGGAAGCATCATCATGCCCATGCTCAGAAGGAT
>JAADFS010000263.1 GCA_013152795.1 Deferribacteres bacterium | reverse complement strand
CATCCAGAATACTGCTGAGCAAGCTTGCCAAAACAATGCTCAACATCTATCTGGATGATATGGGGATATTTCAGAGCGAGATAGGGTTTCCAACCCTTAAGCATGAAATAAACTACATAAACGCCAACCTTGAGCTTGCAAAAAGAGGAGTTATAAAGAACCTGCGCCTTGAAGGATGGTGCAGGGCGGTACCTGAAGATATAGAGCTCACCTTCAAGAACTGTCCTGACATTAAACATCTGAACATCTCCAT
The DNA here is from genome assembly GCA_013152795.1 of Deferribacteres bacterium. Lineage (GTDB taxonomy): Bacteria > Nitrospirota > Thermodesulfovibrionia > UBA6902 > UBA6902 > JAADFS01. Next base: position 2,747 of record JAADFS010000263.1, on the reverse strand, counting down.
ATCCACATCGGATATCATGATTGACGGCAAATTCCAGGGCAGAAAGACATGGAAAGACATCCTGGATTCCATGGTCAAGGCGTTGAGAGTGGCGAAAGACCTCGGTGCGGAGACGGTCGGTGTCAATGCAGAGGATGCATCAAGGACAGAGACCGGCAAGCTCATAGAGTTTGTCATGGCTGCCAAGGAGAACGGAGGGGACCGCTTCCGTTACTGTGACACACTCGGGGCGGATGATCCTATAACAATTTATGAAAAAATAAAGAAAATTGCAGAGGTTACGCAGTTTCCGCTGGAGATGCACTGCCACAACGACCTCGGGATGGCCGAGGCCATTTCCCTTGTCGGGGCCCAGGGGGCTGTGGAGAGCGGGGTCGACGCATACATCAACACAACGATCAACGGTTATGGTGAAAGGGCGGGCAACTGCGACCTTGTTTCCATCATCCTTGCACTTAAATACTCGCACGGGTTCGAGGACAAGATGCATCTTGATGATAAGGTGGACCTGCGGAAATCATGGAAGATCGCGCGGTATGCATCGTATGCATTCGACATACCCATCCCCATAAAACAGGTCGGTGTAGGCGCCAATGCATTTGCCCACGAATCCGGCATTCATGCGGACGGCGCGCTCAAGGACAGGCGCAACTACGAGCTTTATGACCCTGAGGATGTAGGCAGGGGCGAACCCGAGCTGGTTCAGACAGGCAGGATAATAACGACCGGAGAATACGGCGGGATCAAGGGGTTCAGGCATGTGTATGATGACCTTGGCATACATTTTCATGATGACAAGGAGGCGAGGAGGATACTGGAGCTGGTTCAGTATGCCAACCTGCATACCCAGAAAACCCTTACGGATGATGAGCTGAGATTCATAGCGGAAAATCCGGATATAGTAGCCAGAATACTGACGGTAACCCCGGGCTAAGCCTTACTAACATTGACTTTGTATAACCAGTAACCTTAACGTTGCATAAACGGGCAGACTCCTCTGCCCCGCTCGCAGGAATTTTATGCCACTGTAAGGTTAAGAGATAAAAAAATAATGTACAGGATAACACTCATTCCAGGAGACGGTACAGGGCCGGAGATTACAGAGGCGGCAAGAAGGGTGCTTGAGGCCACAGGTGTCGGCTTTGAGTGGGACATCCAGAATGCCGGTGAGGATGTATATAAAGAGGAAGGCACGCCGCTGCCGGAGAGGGTGATCGAGTCCATCAAGAGGAACAAGGTTGCCATTAAGGGGCCGATCACAACCCCTGTGGGCACAGGCTTCAGGAGTGTCAACGTAACTCTGAGACAGACTCTTGACCTGTACAGTTGTGTCAGGCCGTGCAAAACTTATAAGGGTGCAAAGACGAGATATGAGGGCATCGACCTTGTTATCTTCAGGGAGAATACAGAGGATCTTTATGCAGGCATAGAGTTTCAGAAGGATTCCGAGGGTGCAAAGGCGATTATCGATACTGTCCGGAAAATATCGGGCAGGTCGATCCGGCAGGACTCCGGAATCAGCATAAAGCCCATTTCCGTGTTCGGCACAGAGCGTATAGTACGCGCTGCCTTTGAGTATGCAAGAAAAAACAAGAGGCGCAAGGTGACCGCCGTGCACAAGGCAAATATCATGAAATTTTCAGACGGATTGTTCCTTGAGGTGGCAAGAGAGGTCGCCCGTAGATATCCTGATATTGAATTTGAGGACAAAATCGTTGATAATATGTGTATGCAGCTTGTCCAGAAACCCGGGCTTTATGATGTGCTCGTACTGCCTAATCTGTATGGCGACATCGTTTCTGACCTTGCTGCAGGACTGGTGGGGGGACTTGGGCTTGCTCCCGGCGCAAATATCGGTGATGAATACGCCGTATTCGAGGCCACGCACGGAAGCGCACCGAAATACAAAGGTCTCAACAAGGTCAATCCCCTGGCGGTTATACTCAGCGGTGTCATGATGCTGAGGCACCTTGGTGAGACTGAAGCAGCAGACAGACTTGATAATGCAATAGCCTCCGTAATCGAGGAAGGTAAAGATGTCACTTATGATATGAAGCCTGACCCGGACGACCCGGGGGCGGCAACGACATCAGGGGTGGCGGATGCTATTATATCAAGAATCACATAATAACATATGGATGCTGACCCTATAAGTTTTCTTGTTATTATACTGTGTATCATCCTGATTGCCGTACTTTCAAGTTCTGAAGTAGCATTTATCTCCCTCAACAGGATAAGGCTGAGGCATCTCGTTGAGAAAGGCAACAAAAACGCAAAGATCGCCCAGAAGATACGTGACGAGCACGACCGTCTCTTCAGTGCTGTAATCCTTTCCGGCAACCTGTTTACGGTACTCGCAACATCAGTCGGCACCGCACTTGCGATAAGCCTCTTCGGAGAAGACATCGGAGTTGCCATAGCGACCGTTGTGATAACCTTTCTCACGGTCATATTCGGCGAGCTTGCACCCAAGACATTCGCCGTCACCCATGCGGAGAGCATCTCACTGGCGATGGCAAGGCCGATAGAACTGTATATCAGGGCGATATCACCCCTCGTATGGGTCTTCAACAAGCTCTCAAACTCAATAATACAGCTCTTTGGCGGTGAGGTCAGGCCGGCCCCGCAGCTCCTGACAGAGGAAGAGATGAAGGCGATGATAAAGATCGGTGAAGAGGAGGGCACGCTTGAGAAGGAAGAGAAGGAGATGCTCCATAATGTCTTCGCATTCGGAGACAAAAAGGTCA
>JAADFS010000262.1 GCA_013152795.1 Deferribacteres bacterium | reverse complement strand
TGTATTCAGACCTCGGCATCATAGGCAAGGACTTTACGAAACAGACATGGAAGGGGATTATTGCAATAGACCTGCTGTTGAAATGCCTGCATGAGACCCGGCCTTACGAGATCCACAGGGGTGAGAGTGATGCAATCTACAATGAATATCTCGGGAAGATATATGATTCCATCAGGCGCCGCAACGGCTCCACCCCTGATCTCCTGGCGGATATCCGCAGGGCCTTCTCCGGAGTAAAAAAGAGCGATGAAAAAAGGCCCCTCATAGGCATTATCGGGGAGATATTCGTCAGGCAGAACGCCTTCTCGAATGAAAACATTATCAGAAAGATCGAGGCCCTCGGCGGTGAAGTATGGCTTGCGCCCCTGGAGGAGTGGATTTACTATGTCAACCTGATGGGTATCCGCAAGTCCCTCATAAGGCTGCGCAACAGGGCGTTCTCCGGCAATAACATAAAGGATTTAACAAACACCGTGATATCAAGATACATACAGAAGAAGGTGGAGCATGAATTCTCCAGGCCCTTAAAGGGATTCCTGAAGACCCTTGAGGAGCCCTCCACCAAGGAGCTGTTAAGGAATGCATCTCCCTATGTGCATGATTCCTTTGAGGGAGAAACGGTGCTGAGCATAGGCAAGGCGATAGACTTTGTAAAAAAGGGGGCATCTGGTATAATTAGTGCGATGCCTTTCGGCTGCATGCCCGGCACGATCGTCGGCGCCCTGTTAAAGGGAATCAAACAGGACACGGGTATACCCTGCCTGAGCGTTGCATATGACGGCGTGGAGGCCACGTGCTCTGATATCCAACTGGAGGCCTTCATGTACCAGGCGGTGGAGTACGGAAGGGGTAAAGTGTGAGTGCAAGTGTGAGTGGAGGTCAAAGTTCCGCTACACTTGCACTTACACTTGCACCGAATTCAAGACAAGGAGGTGAGTGGATGGGGAATGTCATAAAATGGCGCAAGAAGAAGATGAGCAAACACAAGCACAGAAAGCTTCTTAAGAGAACAAAACACCAGAGAAGAAAATAGCAGCCTGGAATCTGAAATCATAAATTTACAATCTTAAAAATGCGCATTGAAAGAATCGAATTAACCGGTTTCAAATCATTCGCTGAAAAAACCGTCTTCAAATTTCATCCGGGCATAACAGCCATAGTAGGTCCCAACGGCTGTGGAAAGAGCAACATCGTCGATGCCTTCAAATGGGTTCTCGGCGAGCAGAGCGCCAAGAGCCTCCGCGGTGGAAGCATGGAGGATGTTATCTTTGCAGGCTCTGCAACGAAAAAGACCAAGGGCATGGCCGAGGTGACCCTTATACTCTCCGATATTATCATGAATCCCTCAAACGGTTCTGATAATAACGGTTCGGAAGATAAAAAAGACACTGCCAGCATTTCCGTGACACGCCGCCTTTTCCGCTCAGGTGAGAGTGAATACCTGATGAACAAGGTGCCGTGCAGGCTCAAGGATATAAGGAACATGTTTCTTGACACAGGGCTTGAGCTGAAGGCTTATTCGATCCTGGAGCAGGGGAGCATAGGTGATATTGTAAATTCCAGGCCCCAGGACCGCAGGTTCCTGATCGAGGAAATAGCCGGCGTGATGAAATACAAGGTCAGGAAACACGAAGCCACCAACAAGCTCGAGGCGTCCAAGGCGAATCTGCAGAGGCTGCAGGACATCATCGCCGAGGTCAGGAGACAGATAAACATAATAAACAGGCATGCAAAAAAGGCCGAGAGATACAGGGAGATTCACGAGCGTATCAGGGATATAGAGATCAGAAAGGCAAAGAGGGACCTGAAGGCCCTGCAGGCCGACATATCCGGGCTTGCCTCATCAGAGGAATCCCTCAGGTCGAGGGAGGCCGAGCTTTCTGCAAGCGTCCATTCAGCGGATGCCCTCATAGAGGAGAAAAAGCGCAGGTGTGTGGAGCAGGAGAGGTCACTTTCAGAGATCAGGAACACCCTGTATGCGCTTGAGAAAGAGACCACAGAAGACCAGGGCAGGATCGCCCTGCTCAGGAGCGACTGCACCAATCTCAGGGAGAGGTATACCGGCCTCCAGGGCCGGGAAGGCGCCCTTGATGCAGAAAAAGAAGAGACACTTGCCGCCCTGAGGGCCCTCGCCGCCGATGAAACAGAGACCGCGCGTGAACTCTCAGGCCTTGAGGAGATTCTCCAGGACAGAAAGGCGCAGTTTTCCGAGTCCGAAAGCGAGATTACAGAGCTGGAGTTTGAGCTTGAAGACAGGAGAAGAAAGCTCTTCAACAAGGCGGAGGAGATAAGCAATGCAAAAAACGAAATAAATCACCTGAACCTGAGCATTGAAAATATTAACCGCAAGGCAGAGAAAAACTCGCGCGATATCGACTCCCTCAACACAAACCTTACGACCGTAAAGACAGAGCTGCGGCAGGCAGAGGACGAACGTATCAAAATCGAGACAGAGCTGCTTGAAGCACGCAAGACCAGGGAAGAGCTCACCGGTATCCTGAAAGACAAAAAAGCCGCGCTCTCCGGAAATGAAGAGACCCTTTACAGGGAAAGGGAGCAACTGGCGGCCATGGTCTCAAAGCTTGAATCGCTCCGTGAGATGGAGAGCAGCCGGATGAGTGCACCTGATGAAAATATAAAGATACTCTGCCAGGTGGCCGACATACTTGAGACCCCCCCTGAATACGAGACCGCCATAGAGGCCGTGCTGGGTGACAAGCTGGGCGCGGCCGTTGTCAGGGACAATGATGAAATCGCCCGGGCCCTGCAGCATATAAAGGCCGGCAATGCAAAAAGAAGCGGGTTTATAACACTCAACCCTGCGGGAAGCCGTATTTCCGGCAGGCGCGTCCGCAGTTTTGACGGGGAAGAAGGTGTCATAGGAAGGGCCGCGGGATTTGTTTCCGTAAGAAAGGGCTTTGATTTGATAAAGTGGCGGCCTCGCTCCTGCACGATGTAGTCCTTGTGGACAGCCTTGAGAGGGCCGTTTCGTTCCTTGAAAACGCAGACGCGGCGGAAGACCTGGCGTTTCCCTATTTTGTAACCCTTGACGGCGACGTGCTTGAGCCGTCCGGCATGGTATTCGGCGGCAGCGACAAGGGGGTACTGAAAATAAAGCGGCTGATAAAAGAGCTTGA
>JAADFS010000261.1 GCA_013152795.1 Deferribacteres bacterium | reverse complement strand
CATTTGTCGAGCCGAACCTGTTCTTGACCGCCCTCAATATCCTGAAGGGGTTGCCCTTGTCTCCCTCAAAATAAAGCACTGTATCCACGATGTGCTCCAGCACCTTCGGGCCTGCAATGGCGCCTTCCTTGGTGACATGGCCTATAAGGAAGAGGGGGACGGCGTATTTCTTGGCAAGAAACATGAGTTTTGTGGCGCACTCCCTTATCTGGCCAACGGAGCCCGGCGCCGAGGGAAGCTCCGGAGAGAAAATCGTCTGGATCGAATCAATTACAATCACCCGTGGATTAAGCTTCCGGAAAACCGATACGATTCCTTCAAGTGAGGTCTCCGGCAGCAGGATTATCTCATCAGACCTTATGCTGAGCCGCTCTGCGCGCAGCTTCACCTGTTCGGGAGATTCCTCGCCGGATACATAAAGAACCTTACCGAGTTTCGCAAGACCATTCAGTGATTGCAGCACAAGCGTGGACTTCCCGATGCCGGGGTCCCCGCCTATCAGGACAACAGAGCCCATGACCACGCCGCCGCCCAGTGTCCTGTCCAGCTCCCTGATTCCTGTGGAAAACCTGCTGTCCTGCGAGGCCGTGACCTCCGTGAGCGCAACGGGCTGTGCGGTCTTCCGGCCTTTCAGTCCGGTGATGCGCTGTTCTTCGGCAAAGCTGTTCCACTCACCGCAGTCAGGGCACTTCCCGAGCCACTTGGGAGTTGAATACCCGCAACTCTGGCACTGGTAGACGATCTTGGGTTTCTGCATTTATCCTTGTCCCGGCATCAAAATTTTTCCATGGGATATGTTTAGTATTATACACCACAGTCGCATGAGAATACCGCGGCAGGATGCGGGAGAAGCCTTATCTGCGATTCCCTCATGAGTATTCTGTACCCTGAACTTTGAACTCTGAACTCGAGTTTTCCGGCAGCCTCTCCCGTCCCCTTCATAGTCTACCGCATACCCTTATGATTTTACAGGCGGCGGTATGCAGCCACAGTCACAGGAGCACTTTGTTCCGCTTCCGGTCTGGGATTTCTTCTGCTCCTCATCCTGCTGCCCTTCAACTTTCTTTTCATCCTTGGTCACTGTCATCACCTCCTTTCTTTATAAGTATCAACGCGGATACTTATATAAATGGGGAAAAAAATATATTCTCCCCTCAAGCTTTACTTTTCCCGTCCCTACCCGCCTGGCTCACCAGACAACCACACGTGCATATACGGTTAAGGCGCTGGCGGCATCTTTCAAGGGCATCCTTATTCAGAGAGTAATATATCCAGTAACCCTTCCTGTTATCCCTCACAAGGCCGGCAGCTTTCAGCACCCTCAGGTGCTGCGAGACCGCCGATTGTGTAATGCCCAGCTTATCAGCAAGGCCGTTGACGCTCATCGGCTTTTTCTTGAGCAATTCAATAATTTCTATTCTTTTATCTACCGAAAGTATCTTAAACAGCGCCGCCGCTTCTTTCATAACCTTACAGTGGCATAAAATACCGCAGCGGGGCAGACTCCTCCGCCCGTTTATGCGACATTAAGAATAAGCCATTCTTTATAAGTTATTGCTTATTTACTAATAATAATAAAATCGGAAAAAACTGTCAAGTGCTTTTTTGTCTTATACACGAAGAGCAGGGCGGCTCACGAACGGTTTTCATATCCGTTTAAAAGCCCTGCCCTTACTGCATCGTCAATTGTATCAATATCGTTCAGGATTTCTATCAGGGCAACGCTGTACCCATAGCGTCCAGCCTGATACAGGCTCTTCCGGAGGGTCTTTTCGGATGACCAGGGGACATCCCTGAAAACTTCCCTGATTAACTTTCTCATGCCCACAAGGTAGTAGCCGCCGTCTTTTGCAGGGCCGTAAACGAGGTCGCTGCCGGATAAGGCATCAAATGCACTCAGGATTATCGAAGGGGAAATATCCGGTATGTCGGCACCTACAAGCGCGGCTTTCTCATAGCCCGCATTGAACACCTCCCGGAATGCATGAAACATCCCTGCGCCAAGGTCACCCTCCTGCATGGGGATCAGCCTTACATTAAACCGTGAAAAATATTCCCCGGCGCTCTCAGGCGCAAAGGCTATGAAAGTGTCAATTCCCGGAATTTTTCCGAGCTTATGCATGGTCTGATTCAGCAGGTTTACATAAAGCTCAACCCTCTTATTATCGGATATCAGCCCCTTAAGACGTGTCTTGACCTTCCCCTTTTCAGGATACTTTGCAATGATTATGAGGGCATTGCTGTTCATAACGCACTTTCTATCTTACTTCCTTATAGTATTTGATCAGTGTTTCAGGAGAGACCTTCAAGACCGTGTATGAAAGCGCAAGGGCCCAGTCCCTGAGTGTTGTATAAACAGCGCCTTCTTTAAGCCACCGCCTCGGAGAGGCCTTGATCGGGGGCATGACAAAGACTATTTTTCCGAGTTTTTTCAGTCTTCCGGAAATCTCTATATCTTCCATCAGCGGTATGTCCGCAAATCCCCCGACCTTCTCGAAAACTTCCTTCCTCAGAAACATTCCCTGATCTCCGTAAAGAAGCGAAGTAAACCTTGATCTGAGATTCGCCCCTAACTCTATGAGTCTGAAACAAAACCCGGGGTGATTGATACCGAGAAAAAACGCCCCTGCCGCGACGTTGCTGTCTCTGAGGGTCTCCCTGATTATCTCAAATCCCCGGTCGGGCAGGATACAGTCGGAATGGAAAAAAAGCAGTATATCACCTGTAGCTTTGCGCGCGCCGTAATTCATGACGCTTGCACGACCCGTCTTTGTTTTGTAAACCCTGCGGGTAAATTCGCGTGCAATGTCCATGGTTTCATCTCTGCTTCCGCCATCCACTATTATCAACTCCTCATTGGATGATAAATCAAGACGGCGGAGGGTATCGCGGAGATTCTTGGCCTCATTAAGCACGGGCATTATTATCGAGATTTTTGAACTCATAATCAGATAGAAAACCTTACAGTGGCATAAAAATACCGCCTGCGGGCAGGAGGGCCTGCCGGAAAAGCTTTATCTGCGATACCTTC
>JAADFS010000260.1 GCA_013152795.1 Deferribacteres bacterium | reverse complement strand
TGAGGGGGCAGGGGAGATGAATCCAGCACGGCCTTTACAGCCGAACGGTCAAAGGGCCTGCTGCCTGATGACTTTTCAATCCGGTGAAAGATAATATTGCCCTTTTCATCCATGCGGAACAGGATGATCACCTCCAGATCTGAATCCCTCAGCTCGACGGGATAGCCCCAGTGGCTTTTTATTATCCGGCTGATCAGCCTCCCGTAAGCATCTGAATCAGCAGAATCGCGGGTGCCGGCCACTGATGAAACCCTCCCGAGCTTTTTCTTTCTTATATTTTCTATTGCACCGGCAACGGCCTCTTCTTCCGCTTCCTTTTCTTTTTTCCGCTTGGCCAAGGCGCTGATGGCCCTCAGCCGCTCGATCTCTTTTGCCACCCTTTGAGCGGGGGGTTCCAGCGATACCCCCTTTTGGGGCCTGACCCTTCTGCGGGGAGTTGGTTTGACCTTCACCACCGCCTTCCCCCTTTTTCTGATTGCAGGGGGGGGCCTCCTCGCCTCACCCCTTATTTCAGCAGGGGCGACGAGGCGCACGGAATAGCTTCTGTATTGCCTTTCCCTCGTCTTTATCGGAATAGTTACAAGCATTATAAAGAGCAGGTGCAGGATTGCCGATACAATGACGATTTTCTGTAAATCCGGTTCTTTCCCGATGTGCAGGGACCGCTTCATCGAATACGCGCTTTTGGCTCGGTCACCATCCCCAGTCTCTCTATACCGATCTCCCTCAGTTCCCCCATTACGGCTACAACCACGCCGTAAGGGACGTCCCTGTCAGCCTTGAGGAAAACCTCTTTGTTTGTGCTTCCCGACAGCTTTGCGGTTAATGACTTCAGGGTAACGGCGGTCTTGTCAACATAAATCTTGCCGTCTTTCTTTATTGTTATGACAATCCGCTCGGCTGGGGATAATTCCCTGCCCTTTGCCTGAGGCAGATTGATGTCTATGCCCTGCTGAAGCAGCGGGGCGGTTACCATGAAGATGATAAGAAGGACGAGCATAACGTCCACAAAGGGGGTTATATTGATTTCAGATAGTGCCTGTCTGCGCCTCTCCATTGCTCCTCGTCAAACTGTCTATCAGTTCCTGGCAGAAATCCTCCATCATTATAATATTCCTCCTGCTTCTGCTCAGGAAGTAGTTGTATGCCACAACAGCCGGAATCGCGGCTGCAAGCCCTGCGGCAGTGGCTATAAGGGCCTCGGCAATACCCGGGGCCACCACGGCGAGCGAGGCGGCACCGACCCTTCCGATGCCCATGAATGAATTCATTATTCCCCATACAGTCCCGAAGAGACCGATGAACGGCGTGGTCGAGCCGGTTGTTGCGAGGAATGTGAGATGTTTTTCAAGACGGCTCGTCTCCATTGCAACGACCCTCTTCAGGGTGCTCTTGATCTCTTCCCTCTTTGCACCTTCAATTGAATATGCGGCCCTGAACAGATTCGCCAGGGGGCTGACCGAAAATTTCCTCGTGGACTGATACAGTATGTCCCATTGCCTGTTTCTCAGGAATGCCCTCTGAAACGCTGCGGATTCCTTTTCAACCTTTGACAACAATATATATTTATAAATGATTATTGCCCATGAAAATATTGAAAAACACAGCAATACAATAAGGACAAACTTTACAACCGGCCCGGCCTGGAGTATGAGTGTCAATACAGTGTCACCGCTCATAGATTATTGCAGTTTAAAGGAAACCATTCAAAAAGTCAAAGCCGTGCCGGCCGCATCACGGGCTGACAGTGAAAAGCGTTCCCATTGCGGAATTCATCCCGCTATTACAGGTATGTTTTTCTGATTATCACCGGATCCGGAAGGGCCGGTTATCCGGCGTTGTTTATAAAATTCATAAATATACTTATTGATTTGTTGACAAAAGCGTTTCTCTATGTTAATTTTTGTGAGCTTTATGCTTTTTTGTACTCTTCAATTCAAGAAATCTGAAGACAGGGAGTGTAAATGTTAGAACTCAATATATGGTTTTTTGTCCAGCTTGCAAATTTTCTGATCCTCCTTTATGTGCTTAATATCATCCTGTTCCGGCCTTTCATGCAACTCTTCAGGGAAAGAAAAGAGGGGACGGAAGGCGCCCTGGAAAAGGCAAAGGCCATGGAGAAGGAAAAAGAAGAAATAATGGCCCAGATCGATGCAAAGCTGGCTGATGCAAGGGCCCAGGCAAAAAAGATATTTGAAGACCTGAGCAAAGAGGGCATGGACATCCAGAGAAGCACTATTGAGTCCGCCCAGAACGAAGCAGTGGAAATCAACAGAAAGGCAAAGGCAGAGCTGGAGGCTGCCACGGAAAAGGCGCGGGCGGCCCTGAAGGCTGATGTCGAGGCTTTCTCAAAGCAGATTGTTGAGAAGCTGGTTGGTACTTTGGTATGAGAAAGATGAAGGATTCAAGATTCAAGATTCAACTTGTCGTTTTATTGGTGGTTGCCGTTAATTTCATGTTTGCGGCCCTGGCCTTTGCCGGAGGCGGGGAGGGCGCAGAGCACCATTTTACATGGAAGGACTGGCTCTGGCCGGTTATTAATTTTGCAGTGCTTGTGTTCATACTTGTTTTCTTCGGCCGCAAGCCGATCGGTGAATATTTCAGGAAACGCACGGAACTGATCGAAAAGACGCTCAAAGAGGCGGCGGAGGCAAAGGAACTCGCCGGCAAGGCTCTCAATGAGGTCAGGCAGCGCATGAAAAACACGGACAGCGAGATGCAGCAGATAATCGAAGCCGCAAGAAAGTCCGGGCAAAAGGAAAAGGAGGCGATCATCGCCGAGGGCGAACACCTGAAGGAGAGGATACTCGAACAGGCGAAGTCCAATATTGATTTTGAGCTGCAGAAGGCAAAGGAAAAGATAAAATCCGATGCGGCGCTCATGGCCCTTGAACTTGCGGAAAAACAGATAAGGGAAAAGCTGGGTAAAAAGGAACAGGACGTCCTTATTAATGATTACATCAAGAGACTCGAGGCGAAAAATTGAACAAAAACCAGATTGCAAAAAAGTACAGCAAGGCGATAATCAACAGC
>JAADFS010000259.1 GCA_013152795.1 Deferribacteres bacterium | reverse complement strand
CCCTTTCGTCCCGGGCGCAGGACGCCGCGGCCTGTCGTGGAAGGTGTGCAGACAGCCATAGTGGTGGGGCCTGCGGGGGAGGAGATTTACACGGATGAGCACGGTCGTGTGAAGGTACAGTTTCACTGGGACAGGGAGGGGAAGAAGGATGAGAACAGCTCCTGCTGGATACGAGTCAGCCAGGTATGGGCCGGGGCAGGATGGGGAGGGGGAGCCATGTATATCCCGAGGATAGGGCATGAAGTAGTGGTTGACTTTGTAGAGGGCGACCCTGACAGGCCGATTATAACGGGCCGCGTGTATCACGGTACAAACAGGCCGCCCTATGACCTGCCGGCAGAAAAGACCAAGAGCACCATAAAGTCGGACTCTTCACTCGGCGGGGGAGGTTACAATGAATTCAGGTTTGAGGACAAAAAGGGAAGTGAGGAGATATACCTTCACGGCCAGAAGGACTGGACCATTGCCATTGAAAACGACAAAAACCAGACAGTCGGCAACAATGAGTCCCTGAGTGTGGGAAATGACCGTACAAAATCAGTAGGCAACAACCAGAGCGAGACCGTGGGGTCAAACAAGACTATACAGGTAGGCGCCGACCACAGTGAAACAATCGGCGCGAACAAGACCCTCAATGTCGGAGCGAATCATACAGAGACCATCGGTGCAAATATGAGCCTTACAGTGGGCAGCAATGAGACAGAGACCGTGGGCACGGCAAAGTCGCTCACCATAGGCGCTGCGTATCAGGTCAGCGTGGGAGCGGCCATGAATGAAACCATCGGCGCTGCCAAGGCCGAGGAGATAGGCGCCGCAAAGAGCGTCAATGTGGGTGCAAGCAGCAGCGAGAATGTCGGGGCCGACAAGTCCGTGGATGCAGGAGGGAACATATCCGAAAGCGCAGGCAAGGATATCAGCCTTAAATCCGGCAAGAAGATGTCTCTGGATGCAGGGGATGATTTCAGCATAAAGGGTGACAAAAAGGGTGTCATTGAGATCAAGGATCAACTTACGATAAAATGCGGCAAGGCCACGATAACCCTGAAGAAAAACGGTGATATTTCCATTAACGGGAAGAAGATCACCATCAAGGGCTCGGGTGATATTGTTATGAAGGGGAAAAAGATTCTCGGGAATTGATTATTCTATATTGCATACACAGGCGGGAGAGCCTGCCGTAAAACCTTTATAAAGCGATAAGATATCGGAAATATGCCTTTATTGCACGAAGTAACGGAGAGTGGAGTGAAATTCCAAAAGACATCAATATGCTGTGCGTAATATTTCCTGAAGGTATCGCAGATAAAGCTTTTCCGGCAGGCCCTCCCGCCCGCTATCGATATTTTTCGTGCAGATGTAGGGTGTTAAGTGTAAGATTATGAAAAAGTCCGTAGCAGAAAACAACAGTACACACCCCGGCCGTGAGGAAGCGGTTGAACGGATCGAGGGTGTCAGGGTAGGCAGGGTTGCGGAGGTTGATGACAGCGGCAGGGTATTTGTTGATTATACCGGAAATACGCAGGGACGGGTAGCGGCGAGATTTACAAGCTCGGTGAAACTGGAGGCGCTCCGCCGGGCCGCCTCTGAGGGACGGGATATCCTGCTTGTCTTTGAAAACAACGACCCCCTGCGCCCTGTCATCATTGATACACTGTCTTCACTTACGGATGAGATCGTGGAGTCCGGGGAGATAGATTTACAGGTTGATGAGCCTGAGGATGTGACTGTGGACGGGCGGAGGATTACGTTTGATGCAAAGGATCAGATCGTGCTCAAGTGCGGAAAGGCGAGCATTACCCTCACACGCGCCGGTAAAGTGATTATACGCGGTGCATATCTCTTAAGCCGTTCGTCCGGTGTCAACCGCATCAAGGGCGGATCGGTGCAGATCAATTAACCTTAATGTTGCATAAACGGGCAGAGGAGTCTGCCCCGCTGGCGGTATTTTATGCCACTGCAACTTTAAACGTTGCATAATATATGGATCTTCTTAATGCAACAAAAATGCAGGCAGGCTATACAATGGGCATGCAGCCCGACGGGCGGGAGTCTCTTGTGGTGGCTGTTAAGGGCACCTTTACTATTCCCGGCGGTGCGGAAGAGCCGCAGCTCGCTGAAGAGCAGGTTCCGCTGATTGAGGCCGATACATTTACAGGGGAACCCGGATTCTCGGCGCCGGTATACGAGAGCGATTATCCCCTGCGGAAGCCGCGCTGCGATGTCCTGCTGCACGGCAGCGCCTATGCACCGGGAGGAAAGCCGGCGGCCAGGGTGACTGTTTCCCTTCAGATCGGACCGGTTTCAAAATCCTTTGACGTTGTCGGGCACCGTTTCTGGAAAAAGGGTCTCATTTCAGTAAGCGCCTCACGGCCAAGGCCTTTTACCGTGATGCCCATATCATACGACAACGCGTTCGGAGGCTTTGACAAGAGTCACAAGAATCCATCAAAACACAGGGCGTATCTCGTAAATCCGGTTGGTGTCGGATTCCATGTCAACCTGAAGATGGAATCCATTGAAGGCAAGCCGTTGCCCAACACGGAAGAGAAGGGTAATCCTGTCACGAAACCCAACGGCAATTACAGGCCCATGTCATTCGGTCCGGTGGGCAGGGGCTGGCTGCCCCGCTACAAACTGGCCGGCACTTACGATCAGAACTGGCTGGACAATATCTTCCCCTTTTTGCCCCCGGATTTTGACGAGGCGTATTACCAGTCCGCCCCTGCTGACCAACAGATGCCGTACCCGCGGGGAGGGGAGGAGGTCGTCTTAACCAATTTGACACCAGAAGGCACGACGAGGTTCAACCTGCCGAAGATAGAGGTGCCTGTTGAATTCAGCATGAAGAATTATGACCGGAAAACCACCTCTGCTGTGATAGATACAATCGTTATCGAACCCGACAAGAGACGTTTCATGATGACATGGCGTTCATCCCTGCAACTGAAGAAGAATATGTTTGAAGTCCTCCAGGTGGTGGTTGGTAAAATGCCCCGTGCGTGGTACCGGGCGCGCATGACGTGTAAGACATACTATCCGTCATTGCGTGAACTTGTAAGGGCAAAGGCCTCAGTGGCGGAAGAAGGGGAATAGTGCAGCCGCTGTCGATAGTTTCATACGGCATGGTGACCGGGGTCGGCCTTGACGCCGCGGCCTCATGCGCAGCCATTCGTTGCGGAATCAACAACTTCCGGGAAACGCGGTTTATGGACAGAGGCGGCGAGTGGATCATCGGTAGTGAAGTGCCGCTCGATCAACCCTGGCGGGGCAGGGGGAAGCTTGTGAAACTTGCAGCCCCGGCAATTCGTCAATGCCTCTCTGCAGTTGGCAACACCGGGACGGAGAAAATACCGCTTCTTTTATGTGTTTCCGAGAAAACCAGGCCCGGGAGGCTTGAGGGGCTTGATGAGCATCTCATGAATGAAGTACAGGATGAATTGGGGATGCGCTTTCATGAACGCTCGGAGGTCATATCAAACGGCCGCACGGGAGGAGTTGAGGCGCTGAAACACGCGATAGCGCTTTTCAATGAGGGAGAGGCGGACTGCTGCATTGTTGCAGGGGTTGACAGTTTTCTGGTTGCAGGCACGTTATCCGCCTATGAAGAAAGGGAGAGGCTCCTTACAAGCCGGAACTCAAACGGTTTCATACCGGGAGAGGCAGGCTCCGCAGTGCTGGTGTGCGCAGGCAGGCATAATACAGGACCGGGCATGTCTGTTGTTGGGATAGGATTCGGCAGGGAAGAGGCGACCGTCGAGTCGGAAGAGCCCTTGCGTGCTGACGGACTGGTCCAGGCGATCAGAGAGGCATTGTCGGTCTCCGGGCTGACAATGGTGGAACTGGATTACAGGATAACCGATATAAGTGGAGAACAGTACTATTTTAAAGAAACCAGTCTCGCCATGACTCGTATCCTGAGAGAGTTCAAAGAGGACTTTGATTTCTGGCATCCGGCGGACTGTATAGGAGAGGTCGGCGCTGCGAGTGTTATGTGTGCCATTGGTGTGGCTGCTGCGGCATCACAGAAGAATTATGCCCCCGGGGAAAAAGTCCTCTGCCATTTCAGCAATGATAACGGTGAACGGGCGGCAATAATCTTGACAGAATGATTTATGAATCCAGAAGCCCTCTACCTTACGGAAGAGGGTGGGTGGTATTGTTGCATAAACGGGCAGGCTCCTCTGCCCCGCCGGCGGTATTTTATGCCACTGTAAGGTTGAGACTCAATGGGTAACGACGTATTTGCAAACGGAAGAGAGATATCGTGCAAGGCCGCTGATGGAAAATCCATCTGCGCGTTCCCTGAT
>JAADFS010000258.1 GCA_013152795.1 Deferribacteres bacterium | reverse complement strand
ACAAAACAGGAAATATCAAAATAGTTAATAAAATTGTAGCAATCATGATCCTGCTTAATATCTCCGAAAGATATATTGAAGAGAATGGAATCGGTTTTGTTAATAAAAATTCAATGTCTTGATATTATTCCAGCCAATAACATAAACAATGTAAAAATAACAAAATCAACTGAAGCAAAGTAATGAAATAATCCGGATTTCGGATATATAATATCTTAGAAAATATTGCATGTGACACATCATAAATTAAAAATTCCACAAGTATAAATAAAAATATATCTGTTAAAATGGAAGTAATGGCTTTTTTAATTCTTTATTTGTGCTATCACCATAAATCAGCATATTACACTCTTGTAACAGCCTAAATTTTAATAATTTTAGGAACATCATGAGGGTAAACTTTTCTGCACATGAGTTTCTTCTGTTTATCCTGCAGAAGTCACTTCAGGGTACATCCGGGGAGTGCCTGCCGTGCCATGCTGTACTGATGTTGAGCTTGAGTTTGATGTCGTGAACACCGCAAAAACAGAGGCTGCCTCTGTGGAGGTGGAGGCGGAGCAGGGTGAAGGATATCAGATACACCCCGGGAGCGTTTACATAGGCACCCTTAACCCGGATGACTTCTCAACAGTCAGGTTTACCGTCAGGCTTGACAGGGGCGCTGATAGGATTACCATTCCCTTCAGAATCCTCTACACCGATGAGAACGGAAAGAGGTCAGGTGTTGAGAAGAACGTAACACTTGAAGAAAGTGGCGCTGTAGAGATGAAAAAGGAGAAGAACGGGCTCATATCCAGATTTCTACGGTGGCTTCTGGGGACCTGAGACATGCTATCCGATGCCCTGAAGCTCGCCATGAGGAACATAAAGAGGAGAAAGCTCAGGAGCATGCTCACGATGCTTGGCATAGCCGTTGGCATAGCTTCAATAGTGCTTTTTGTATCGGTGGGTGAGGGTATTAAGAACCTTGCCATAGCATCACTCGGAGAGGTTGGCAATGAGCTTGTGGTAACCCCGGGAATAGACAGCCGCGGAGGGGTCATGAAGCTCGGTATTGAGGACGTGCGCAGGATTGAGAAGATTCCGGGAGTTGCCGGAGCAGCGCCCAGGCTGCAGAGCTTTATGTATCTGGAGTACAGGGGCAGGGCAGAGCCAGTACTGGTGCTCGGTGTGGACGCAGAGCGGGAGAAGAGGCTCGGAGTCAGAATTGCTGAGGGCAGGTTCCTGAAGGGCAGTGACAGGTATGCAGCGGTGCTCGGGTACAGCAGGCAGAACGTGAGCTCTGCTAAGGGTGCGCAGCCTTTGAAAGTAAAGCTCAGGCAGCGTATACTGCTGGTGAACGAGGAGGAGCATGGCTTCAGAGTGGTTGGAGTACTTGAGGAGGGGGGACTGGCAGCCGGCATCCTTTCAGGAGCTGACGGCGCAGTTATCCTGCCCCTGGACACTCTGAAGAAGATAGCCGGCGTGGATGAGGTGTCACACATAGTTGTAAAGCTGGAGGAACCGCGTAGCATAGACAGGGTAACTGAGGAAATAGAAGAAACCACAGGAGGAAAGGTAATAAGCATGAAACAGGTGGTGGAGTCTGTCAGCGGATTCTTCAGAGTGATTCAGATTGTATTCTTTGTTATTGGATCTGTAGCGCTTATTGTAGCAGGGTTCGGGATAATGAACACAATGATGATGAGTGTCCTTGAGAGAACACGTGAGATAGGTATTCTGAAGGCGATAGGTGCGAAGAGAAGAGACGTTCTTTATATTTTCCTTGCAGAGGCGGGACTGATGGGGCTTGCCGGAGGAGTCATGGGTGCAGGCGCAGGGGTTCTGACAGGTAAAATTGGAGGTTTTGCCGTAGCTTTGCTGATATCTGAAAAGTTCGGCACGTCAGCACACCTGGAGATTATCTCAACGCCTGCATGGCTGATCGCCTTTTCTTTAATTTTTTCGGTAACTGCCAGTATAATTTTTGGACTCTATCCCGCGTGGCGGGCTGCCTCATTAGAACCTGCCGAGGCGCTGAGACAGCTTTAGACAGCCGCGGGTCATGTTGACTTTTTAGGGACAAGTGAACGCAATGAAGCGAGCCAGGTGCCAGCCTGTTAAATGAACTGAACATCAGCGAAGGTAAGCCCCGAAGGGAGCTACGCCGGACCCCGTGTGTCCTTAAAATTTCTCTTTTACAATATTTTCCGATGCGTATTCGGTGCTGTCCAAATGAGGGGATAAGCAGTGTCACAGCGATGCTGGAAGAGTATCAGGTCACCATACTTATTTGGACAGGTCTCCCGTGCTGAGGGTAAATTTTTATATATTACTATCATCATCATCTGCAGAAATAGGAGGACAGGAGGATGGGAGACGCAGGAGGAGAGGAGCTGGTGAGATTTGTGGTTTCCTCCAGGAAGAGGATGAGAACCCTTCTGCATCTTCGTGGTGGCTCTGCCACGCTGCATAGCATCAAAAAAGCCACAAATTCATCTTCCTCTGCAATAATACCTCAGCTGAGAAGGCTGGAGCGGAGAGGTCTGGTAACTAGAAATGGCAGACGCTATTCTCTTAGCTATGCTGGAGAGGTGATTGCGGAGCATCTGCACAGGCTGACAGCTACCGCGGAGGTTTTTGAGCGCTTTCCGGAATTCTGGAGCAGTCACGAGATTTCTGCTCTGCCGCAAGAGTTTCGGATGAGGTTATATGAACTTGGAAATTACAGAGTTATCAAGGGGGATTCCACTGATCCATTTGTCCCACACAGAGAGTACCTTAAAATACTTAAAGAAGCTGACTGGATGATGGGTGTATCGCCAGTGCTGCATCCAGACTATCCAGAAGCTGTCCTTAACCTTGCCAGAAGAGGCAAAAAGATATCATTAATCCTGACTGAGGAAGTTATTGAGAAAATCATTCAAAAATATCCTGAAGAACTTAATGAAGGTATTAGGTACCCAAATACAACTCTGATGGTGTGCTCAGATGCGTCGGTTGCATTTACAGTCACCGACTCATTTTTATCAATGATGCTGCCTTTAGCAGGTGGTCACGTGGTTGACATGTACACGAGCATCATAAGCCACGAAGCTTCCGCAATTA
>JAADFS010000257.1 GCA_013152795.1 Deferribacteres bacterium | reverse complement strand
GGTTTCAGGCTCGGCAGGCTTAAAACAGGAACCCCCCCGAGGCTTGACAAAGACAGCCTGGATTTCACGGTAATGGAGCCGCAGCCGGGTGATGTGCCCCCTCCCCCCATGTCCATGTTTACAAAGGAGATAACCAATCCCCAGCTCCCGTGCTATATGACTTATACCAACACGAACACCCATAAAATAATTCATGAGAATCTGAAGTATTCCCCGCTTTACAGCGGTGTCATAACAGGTACCGGCCCGCGCTACTGCCCCTCGATAGAAGACAAGGTCGTCAGATTCAGCGACAGGCCCCGCCACCAGGTATTCCTTGAACCCGAGGGGATAGACAATGACGAGTATTACGCCAACGGCATTTCAACAAGTCTGCCGCTGGAGGTTCAGATAAAAATGGTCAGGAGTATCAGGGGGCTTGAAAATGCGGTGATAAGAAAACCCGGATACGCCATTGAATACGACTTTGTCTATCCCACACAGCTCAAACCCACCCTTGAGGCCAAGATCGTCGATGGCCTCTATCTTGCCGGACAGATCAACGGGACATCCGGCTATGAGGAGGCCGCTGCACAGGGACTGGTCGCCGGAATCAACGCCGTGCTGGGCCTCAGGAATAAAAAACCCTTCATTCTCGGCAGGCATGAGGCATATATAGGGGTCTTAATCGACGACCTTGTAACAAAGGGGACAAGAGAGCCCTACAGGATGTTCACCTCAAGGGCCGAGTACAGGCTGCTGCTCAGGCAGGACAATGCCGACCTGAGGCTTATGGAAAAAGGGCATGAACTCGGCCTGATAAATAAAAAACAGTTCAGCGCCTTCAACCGGAAAAAAAGGGCGATAGAGGATGAGCTGAAACGCCTCAAGACAACCAGGGTGAAACCCGGTGCGGTCAATCCCCTGCTCGAAAGGCTCGGCGGTGCGCCGGTAAAGGAGGACACGACACTCTACCAATTGCTCAAGAGACCGGAGGTTGATTATGCTGTTATCAAAGAGTTATCGCCGCCCGGCAACGGAATACCGCCGGATGTAATGAGCCAAGTAGAGATACAGACAAAATACATGGGCTATATCAGGCGTCAGGCTGAACAGGCCGAGAAGTTTAAAAGGACCGAGGGGAGAATCATACCTGAAGGCATTGACTACAGGGCCATCAACGGCCTTTCAAAGGAGCTCGTGGAAAAGCTTGAAGAGGTAAGGCCCGTCAATATCGGCCAGGCAGGCAGGATACCGGGCATGACGCCGGCGGCATTGTCACTCCTGATAATTGCGGCGGAGAGGCAGAGGCGCATTGGAAAGGGTGCAGGGTGCAGTTGTCAGGGTGCAGAATGAAACAAGTCCCCTCTCCCCTCCCCTCGGGAGGGGGTCAGGGGGAGGGGGCTGAGCTGTTAGCACTGAAGGTATCGCAGATAAAGCTTTTCCGGCAGCCTCCCTTGCCCCGCCGGCGATGTTTTTATGCCACTGTAAGGTTATGCTGCTGTAAGATTATGCAACGGTAATGCTAACGCCATTCGAGGGGGACGGAATATTCGCTGGCATAGACATTCAGCCTGTCATACAGGTCTTCGGCGTTTTCGTATTGCGCGTCTGCAAAGGCCCTGAGCTCTCTCACCCTGAGAGAATCGGAATCCTCGTTATACAGCCTCTCCCTGTAACGACGCCACTCTGATTTCATGGCCTTGAATTTCCGGAATGTATCCCTCCACCATGTCTCGCTTCGTCCTGCCGGCATGTTTGAACTTTCCGGCAGCTCTTCAAAGACCACGCGGCGCCTTTTCGTGTCTATGTAAACGGAGTAATTTGTCATGAAGTCCATCCCGATAAGTCCGTCAAAACCCTGAAAGTCCAGGAACGAGATGGTGGTGGGGATGAAATCATACTCCACGTCCCCCACCCTTATGGAATCAAGGATGGTGAAAATCGCGGGGATCACTCCTCCCACACCTCCGACAAGAGAGAGCAACTTTGCCCTGTCATTATCGAGAACCCCGAGTCTCTCCGCCAGCCTCAGAGAGATAAGCATCCCCGTGGCGCCGGTATCCAGGAGCATGGGAGCCGTGACCCTGTTGTTGAATGTCACCTGTATGACAATCCTCCTTGATGAGCCGGAATAGGGAACCACATATTTCTTAGGCTGATAATCCCAGTTCTCCTTCGGCGGGGGGCCGTATTTTACGGCGGGGACATTGTCTTTCGATGCGGGTTTCCTGGTGTCGGAGGGCCTCTTGTATTTTTCAAGGTCCTGGTTCGTGAAATATCTCCCTGCAAAAACCGGAGATATTACAACAAAAAGCAGGATCAATGCCGTGAATATCCGCATGCTCATCGCCGGTTGTTTATATAATATTGAAGCTCTGACTTCATTTTTTTGATCTCTTCCTTGAGCTCCTTCATCCTCAGTTCCCTGCCGACCGCCATTTCATAGAATTTTTCGAGTTCTTCCACCCTTTCCTTTAGTTCCTTTTCCATATCCTTACGCTCGGTGATATCTTCGCAGGTCGTGACAATTCCGATGGGTTTACCCTCGGTATCCGTGACAACATCTGACATGAGCTGCACGGGAAAAGACGTGCCGTCCTTCCGTTTATTGATGCTTTCGCGCTTCCATCTCTTCATGGATAAAATCTGCTCTTCCGTCAACGGCTTCCATATCTCCGCAGGGGCAAACATTCTGACATTCTTACCCCTGAGTTCATCGACTGAATAACCGTGCATGGATGCATCAGCCGGGTTAACATAGATGATTTTCCTGTCCCGGTCGGTGATTGTCACGCCGAGCTGCATGGTCTCGAGCGCCTTTTCAAAAAAACGCAGGGTCTCTGCCGCCTGCTTGTGTTTCCTGTATAGTGATTCCGTCTCTCTGAGCCTTCTGCGGGTTTCCTGCAGTTCACTGATGAGCTGATCTTTTGTCTTGTCTTCGTCTCTCATCCTTTACACTTCAGCGCAGCAGTACACTCCCCTCCCCCCTCCCGTTCAGGAAAGGGAGGGGGAACGGAGAGAGTGGACTGTTTTTCAATTATAACAAAAGCCGGGGCGCTTGGCTACAGTACGAATTGCCTCATAAAAAAACGAAACGAAAAGGAATCGTTGCCTCAAAAAAGAAATCTTGATGAAAGATATGAAAAATAGTCTCCTGAACA
>JAADFS010000256.1 GCA_013152795.1 Deferribacteres bacterium | reverse complement strand
TTTCTAATGAAGAGGCTTATATCAGTTCGCAGGTTATAAGTGAGTTTATAAGTGTTTGTTTGTCAAAGAACTTGTTGGAGCTGGACGGGATAACATCATTGGCAAATAACTTTATGGAGACTTTAAGATTTTCAGTAGTAAAAGAAAGCACCATAACCAAAGCTCTTGAATTCAAAAAAAATCTCGATTATTCTTACTGGGATAGTTTGGTTATATCATCTGCCTTAGAAAATAATTGCTCAGTTTTATATACAGAAGACATGCAGGACGGACAGGTTATTGATAATAGCCTGACAATCATAAATCCTTTCAGTGTATAGAGTCTTCCAGGAATATCAAGCATGCCTGTTCTTGGCATCGTCCTAAAGGTTGGGTTCAGGTCTTGGCATGATACATATAATCTGACAAAATGCCCGGGGATCCGGTCTTGAGAAGGCTGGAGGTAGAGCAGCAATATTTTTTTCCTGCATTTTCAGCCTGACCCGTCTTTCAATTTGTATCATGAGTGCAATGAAAAACAAAAACATAATGCCCTCGACCCGCTCTATTCTTTTAAAAAACAAAGGCGCTGCATTATGTACTTGACAGGTAGACCGATCAGATGGAACAGCGACGATTTATGGATTACCAAACGGTTTTGTGTATGAGAAGAGATTTATGAATACGCCTCATCGTGAGGTCCGATTGTGAGAAAGACTATGGTTTTTGAATCCATTGATTTACAAATGTTGTTTTCCGAATTAAAGCAACCATATTTTTCTAATTAAACTGACCCTTTCACATTAAACCGACAAGTAATCCGTATTATTTGCGGGAAAGGCGATTATAGGGGCCATATCCTTTTGACATAGCTCAATAACGGTATAACGGTCTTTCCGTTTGGACAAGTATACAAGACAACCCCTGCCGATCAGCTCTTCGTTGGAAAACTCATTTTCAGGCTCCCGGCCGAGTATAATGGTTATCCATCTGTAGAGGCGGCTCTGCTTTATTTACAAAGCCTGAGAATCTGTAGTGCTGTAGTTCACCCTCTGTTATGGTAAAAATCATGCGGAGGAAAGGGCCGTGAGGCCCTGTACCTTCCATGATCTGTAAGACTCTGCCACAGTGCCAGCCTTCTTTTATGTCTCTGAAGTCGATGTTCATGGGTTTCCTCCCGTCAAATGATTTCTGTAGATGCTATACGCACATGTTCTGCCGAAACGATATCGCACTTTTCAGTAGCTGCTGCAACAAGGGCTCCTCTGGCAAGATTGTTCGCCCTTCTGAGCAGCCCTCCGGAGCCCTGATGTATTGCGGTAACCGCCTGTTCGGAGAAGAGATTATGCTTGCACCCTGCAATACTCAGATGATGCTCTAAATATCTCTGCATTTCATCTCTGTTTAGCGTTTCCATATGACCCCTTGCCACTACCCTTGATGAAAAAGACCTCGACTGCATGAACATGAGATTGTCTATAAGGTTGTTCTGTCCGGCAAGTATTACCGGCAGCACAGGCCGTGAATCATATTGAAACTGCATCAGTGTGTGAAGCTCCGTAAATACGTCCAGCCTCAGTATGGAGGCCTCGTCTATTATGAGCACGGGTTTCTGTTTCTTCTGTAGAAGCTGCATGAGTCCGCTTCTTATTATCTTTGTCAGAAGCGCCTTTGATGTGCCTTTTGTCTCTACATTGAGCGTATGGCATATCTGTTTGTAAAGCTCTGTCACTGAACCCGATGTGGCGGTTACATACAGTATCCGGTATTCCGACGGATGCAGGGTTGATGAGGCATATCTGAGGGCTGATGATTTGCCGCTTCCTATGTCGCCGGTTATGACGGCTATGGCTGCAAGCTGTACTGCAAAGTCAAACCGCTTCCTGGCTCCCTTTACCGATTCGCTCTTTATCATGTCTGCTACTTGTATATCCTGGGCAAAGGGTTCTTTCTGAAATCCGTAAAACACTCCGTAATGTCCTGTCATTTGTCTTTCTCCTGCCCGTCTTTGCCGTTGAAGAGTTTCCCGCTTTTGTATCTGTCTTTGTTAACACTCTGTATCTGCAGGGTATCTCTGCCACGCTTTATCCGGCAGTTGACGTTTACGTCAAGCTTTGCGGCAAATCCGTATGTCCTGCCTTGGTATTGTATTTCCACTGTTGCAGGGTCATGCTCGTGATAAAGAAGGTTTACTCGCTTCCCTATGAGCTCTACCGGGGCCTCGTAAAGCCTGCCCTGCAGGGCTATGAGCCTGTCTTTTGCCACTGTCCTGACTGAGGCCCGCCTGAAGTGCTCTTCCATGTCCCCGGAGGCTGCACGGATGCATTCTATATGGTATGTGTATCTCTTTATGGGGGGCTCTTTTGTTATGCTGTGCGTTGTGTGGTTGTAGGTGTTGAGCCATTCGCCGAAAGATTCGTTCAGGGCTTTGAGTTGCTTCGTTTCCGCTGTGCTGAGAAAGCTTTCTCTGACTGTGCGGAACCATCTCTCTATTTTTCCCCTGCCCTCGGGCTGATAGGGCCGGCTGTTGATAAGCGCTATGCCCAGGGATGCGCAGGTGTGCTGAAGATGATGGCTCCTGAAGGCCGGCCCGTTGTCTACATACAGTTTCTTCGGTATTCCCCTCATCCTGAGCCCTTTCCTCAGCGCTTCTAAATAACTCTTTATGTCTTCCCGATGATAGAACTCCCCGTATACCCCCAGTCTGCTCATGTCATCAAGGAAGGCTATAAGATAGGTCTTTCTCTGCTTCCCTTGCTCTTGCACGTAAGGGCCGTGCATTACGTCGCTCTGCCACAGGTCATTGGGATATTCCGCTTCAAATCTCCTCCTGTCCTCAGGTTGCGACAACGGCTTTTTCAGCATCCCCTCTGTCTGCAGGAATCTGTAAAGCGTTGAGTACGGCACTTCTATGCCGGGCTGTATTATCTTCCGCTGTTTCGCCTCTCTCATAAACACCGGCAGGCTCAGTTCGGGCTGTTCTTTCCTCAATGCTATCAGTCCCTGCGCCGTTTCCTCTCCGATTGCCCGGCTCTTGCCTCGGTCGGAACGATTCCGGGGGTAAAGCGATTCAAGTTTGTTGCCCGATGCCCGGTATTGCGCTACCCATTGCTTGATTGTCGTTTCACTGATCCTGCTCCTGCTGCTTCCAGGAATATCCCACTTCCGCGCGCTCTTGTCCCTTATGAGTCGCTTCTTCTCTCCACGATCATGCCCTCTGCCTCCCACTATGTCGGCTATTACTCCGTACCGGAACACTGCTATCCGCTTTTTCAGTTCATCATCCATGAAAAACCTCCTCTTTCTTTGATGAACTGTTATACCACGGTGTCATCACTCTATGTAATGACACTTTCCGGTTGGCTCTCTTATCTATATGTATTCTCTCTCTTTATTATGCCCTCTGTACGGGTATCCTCCCTGTATACATCAGCTCATAAAAACCCTCTGTAATGCTCCCTCGAAAGCTCATCCCAAGGTATGCCATGATGTTCTTCTTTAATGCCCTCAGCCACTGCCCCTGTCTCTGCCTTGTTAATCCATCGCTCTTGTCCCATTTCCCTGCCTTTATCCTCTTGCAAAGCCTCTGTATGATTATCCTTACCTCTACATGATGCCTCGGCCAGTAACCAAACGGCCTTATCGTGTATACCCTCCCACAGTCTCTGCACCGGTATCGCCTTAAACTTATGGGTCCCTCATATCCCTCAAAGTACGCCTCTATATACCCGTGCCCCCACAGCCGTCGGCTCTTGCATCCCTCTCTTAAACAATTCGGTGGCCTCGGAAACGGATATCTCCGCCCAAGCCTTATTATTTCCTTGAAATAAACTACGAAAAAAAGCGACAATATTATTCACCTGGCCCGATGCTGGGAAGTTTCTGCGTCTACTAAACGTTTCTCTCCCAGCTTCGGGTTCCTTTCTTTGTTTTTTACATCCAGGTTATTTTAATATGATTTGCTTCTTCTTTGGGTCGGTTTATTTTGATTAATTACAGGCTTTTCAGGTCGGTTTATTTGGGAAGATAACAGGCTGTAATTATTACAATATTGCAAGGGTTAGAGCCCCCGATATTCAACAACGCCTTTTTTAACCGGACACTAATGTCTTTACAATCTACCCGCTTGTTATGTATGTTACTTTGATTCCTTCATCCCTA
>JAADFS010000255.1 GCA_013152795.1 Deferribacteres bacterium | reverse complement strand
TGTTGCGAGGAGGTTTATGGCGTCTATGGGCTCTGTAAATCCTCCAACCCAGTTCATGACTTTTTCTATGGGTATCTCTACTGTGCCTTCTGCGTATCTGGCATGGATGCCTGAGACTCTGAGCAGGGCTATTAACAGGCTTGCTGTGTCAAAGGCGTTGCACTGTTTGCTCTGAAGGCACATGTCTGCTCCCTGGATTGAGCCGTAGGTCGGAATAAATTCTATGTTGTTTCTTACCCAGTTGTAGATTTTTACGGGGTTGTGCTGGAGTTCTGCTGCCCTGGCTGTTATGGCTTCGGTGAATTGGACTTCTATGGTCTCTGATAGGTCAGCGGTTGTCGGGGGGTCGGTTGCTGCTAATAAAAACGTTTCCGATTGCTGAGTGCTTAGTTCGGAGTTGGGGAGATTTAAGTTGCGGGTTGCGGGTTGCAGGTTGCGGGTTAAAAGACCTTCCAGTGACCCGGCTGAGGCAACGCGAATGGGTTCCTTTTGCCTGTACTGTGCACTTTGAATTTTGAACTGTTCTTTGTTTGTCCTCGGTTCTCTGAATACGGGCTCTGCTGTCCGGTGGGGCAGTTTGTTCGGGTCTATCGGCTTCTGCTTCTTCGGCGGGTTTATTTTTTTAAGTTGCTCTTTTGCCTCTTCTATTGCTTCTTTTTCTCCCTCTACGGTGCTTGCCTGCCCTATTGTTTCTATTTTCCTTTTGAGCTCTTTCAGGTTGTCTTCATACTTTTTTACAAAATTATAATGCCTTTTTAATATCTTCTGTGATAATCCCGCTTCCTTTAACTTTTTCTCTGTTTCTGCAAATTGCTGTCTTATCTGCCTGTCTATTTCGTCTATCTCTGTGTTTTTCTCTTTGAGCCTCTCGTTCTTTGCGCATGTGTTTGCAACAGGGTCATCAAGTATCTTTTTTATGTCTTCTATGGCCTTTGCAAGTTTCTCTTCCGGCCTCTGCCTGTTTTGTCTTTTTAACTTTGAACTCTGAACTGTTTTTTACCGCATATGCGACATCAAATATCCCCGCAAATGTCCAACTGAAGAAAAACAGTACGATCAGCGATATGATTCTTAATACCCGCGTCTCCAGCCAGTTCATACTGTCCCCCTTGTTAACTCTATGATTCGGGAGTTTTATTGAAAAAACTTCTGATTTCTACCACAACCGGAAATATTTTGTCAAGAAAATGTTGCCGTTTGGTTAATGCCCTCATATTTCTTCCTGCAAATCGAATGTTTCTTTGTATGAAAAAACCGTGTCCTCATCAACCTCAGCAACCGACAATGCATGTATTCCTCTCGATAAATAATCAATGGTTTCTATACTCTGATTCTGAAGCCATGAAGTTGCATCATTGTTTTCCTTACAGTGGCATAAAAATATCGCCTGCGGGCCAGGTCCTCCTGCCAGTTTATGCAACATTAAGGAATAACAGGCCACCGCCTGTGAAGCATCGCGTTATAAATATAATCCCTGCAGTCTCGCCCAGTGCAGTTCAGGTCACCATCTCAAACACTTTACGCCGGCTGCCTGTCCAGCCTTGTTGTAAGCAGCGCACACGGGAAATGCCCGAACACTTCACCTGCGTCAAGGGACTGTCCTCCCTGCAGTTCAACACCGGTTATCTCGTCTTTCCATATGCACGGCGAATTTTCAGGGAGGATAATGCGGGTATCGTCCCAGACATCCCTGCCCAGGGGATAGCGGCCTTCTTCTATCACGCCTGTCAGAAATCTCGGGGCAATGGTAATCGCCAGGAAGGGTTTGTATTCCCGTGCAAAGGCTATTATGCTGTCCTTGTATCTGCCGCGGGCCTTCAGGGGGATATAGGAACCCCTCTCAAAGACGTTCCTGTAGTTTTTTCTTGCGGACAGGGCCGTCCAGATAAGGAAGAGTTTGACCCTCCCGTCGTGAACCGTTGATAGGAGCTCCTCGATGAGCTTTAATCTTTCACCGGCCGCCCTGCTTTTCATTTCATGGAACAGCCATTTCCTCAAGGAAAAGTCGACAGGACGCCGGTTGTCGGGGTCCACGAGGTTCAGGTCCCAGAATTCAGAGCCCTGGTAGAAATCGGGAAATCCGGGTGAGGTTATCTTGATG
This sequence comes from Deferribacteres bacterium, assembly GCA_013152795.1. Taxonomy (GTDB): domain Bacteria; phylum Nitrospirota; class Thermodesulfovibrionia; order UBA6902; family UBA6902; genus JAADFS01. Next base: position 1,053 of record JAADFS010000255.1, on the reverse strand, counting down.
AGGGTCTGAGAGAGCGAGTTGAAGACACCGTAGAAGGAGACCATTTTCTGAAAGCGGAGGAATTCGCCCCAGAACTGGTTTGCAGGGGAAGGGTCCAGGATTTTCTCTATGAAGGCAATGAAATTTTCCTCGTAATCCGAGTCCGGCTTCAGCCATGCAGTGTGGACCTTTGCCTCCCTGACGGCCTTCATGATATATTCCTTCAGCCGTTGCTTGAAACCGTCGAATTCCTTTTCATCAAAAGGCAGGGCGCCGACCAGTGTCTGGTACAGGAAATATTCGTCGTTTTTGTCAGGGATGGCCTTGCCCTTTATCGTCTTTTTCTTTTTCCTGTTCAGCCTGTTCCATTTTTTGAGGCCGGCCTCCCACAGGTCGGGAATCTCGGACAGGACATTGATCCTTGCCCTGACATCTTCCCCCCTCTTTGTATCATGGGTTGAAGTGGTGTTCATGGAATACGGCTGTGTGTCCGACCTCTTGAGGTTGAAGTCATGGAATTCCTTTAATGAAAGGCCGAATCTCTCGGGGCTGCCTCCCACATCATTGAGGGACAGGAGCCTGTTGTAGACATAGAGTATGGTGTCTTCAAAGCCCTTTGCCATGAGCGGGCCTGTAAGCTGCTGGAACCTCATTACAAAGTGGACCCTGTCTTTTTTGTCCTCTTCAGTATGATAGTCGCTGAATTCAAGCAGTAGAAAGCGTTCGATAAAATTAAGCTCGTGCAGGAGGGCGGGATTCAGTTCCCTCGCCCTTCTCAGTGTCTCATCTATATACCGGCGGTCCGTCTCACTGTAGTGGTCCTCTGTTATGTATGTCCTGTACACGGGGAAAAGGGCGAGTATCTCGATGATGGCCCTCTTCACGCCGTACAGGGTGATATCCACTCCGTACCTGTCCTTGCTGGAGATATTCTTCAGCAAATGGGCGAGGTTGTCGACATCGCCGGTCATGTCTTTCTCTATGACGAGCTTCTTCTTTTCATAGAGGAGCGCCTCGTAAGACGTTTTAAACCCGGTAAAGCTGTAGTACAGCTTGTTGAATCTCCTGCCGTTT
>JAADFS010000254.1 GCA_013152795.1 Deferribacteres bacterium | reverse complement strand
TCCTGGTCTTGAAACCACCTTTGGCTCTCGGCATTTATAGTTACCTCCTGAGATTTCTGAAAACAAATTGACTATGAATTATACAGTATATCGAAAAATTTTGGAATAGTACAGAGACAACTGCACCCCTCTTTTTATGACACTGTAAGGTTGGTAATGCCTGCGTGAGAGGGTTTCAGGACGCTGCAGGCGCCTGTGCGGATTCGGTGTCTTCCGCCGGAGAAGCGCCTTCCTGTGCGTTGCCGGCATCCTGCTCCGGCGCGGCGTCTCCCGTGATATCTTCCCTGAGTTTGAATCCGCTTACCATCTGCTGCAGTTCACGGGCCAGGATATACAGATTCTGTGTGGCCTCTGAAGACCTGTTCACAGCATCAGCGGTCTGTTTTGTTATATCGGCCACAGACTCAAGGTTTGCCGCCACTTCCTCGCCTGTGCTGGACTGCTCTTCCGCGGCTGTGGCTATCTGCTGTATCATATCCGTTACATTCCTTACGGATGATACGATCTCCTGGAGTGCCTCACCTGCCTGGTTGGCGGAATTCACCCCTTTTTCCACTTCCTTTGTGCCGTTCCGCATCGACTCCACGGCCTTTATCGTCTCTTCCTGAATACCTTTGATCATGTCTCCTATCTCATTTGTGGCGGACGTGGTTCTCTCCGCGAGTTTTCTCACCTCATCGGCAACCACTGCAAATCCCCTGCCCTGTTCGCCGGCCCTTGCAGCTTCTATGGCCGCATTCAGCGCCAGGAGATTGGTCTGTCCGGCAATATCATTGATTACCTTGATGATCTCGCCGATCTGCTCGGAATTTCTGCCGAGTGTTTCAACAGTGGCGGCGGATTCATTCACTGACATGGATATCTGATTCATACCATTGATGGTCTCTTTCACCACTTCTCCACCCTTTACAGCCAGGTCACTTGCCTTTTTTGCGGAATCAGCGGCGTTGGCGGTGTTCTGGGCAACGCTCAGAAAGGAGGAATTAAGCTCCTCGATTGAAGAGGCCGCATGTGCAGTCTTGGCTGACTGCTCCTGCGCATTGACGGCTATATTCTGTGAAGAATCCGAAAGCTGACTTGCCGAGGCGGTCACATTGTCGGAATGGGTGGCCACTTTATGCAGCATCACGTTCAGCCTGTAATTGGTTTTATTGAATGTATCGGTCAACTCAGCTATCTCATCATTAGATTTGACATGCACCTCCATTGTAAGGTCGCCCTCTGCCTGCTTCCTGAAGGCCTCCAGCAGTTGTCTTACAGGACGTATGATATTTCTTGATGTCGTGCTTAATACAACCCCTATCAGAAAAAGCGTTGTCACCATGACACCGCCGATGCTGAGAAGCATTTTCCTGAAAAAGCTTCGAGAGTTTTTCCAGGCCTCGTTATAGAGTTTTTCCAGACGCTCTGAAACCAGTTCCCCTGCGGAATGATTATGCTTGCCGACCACCGAGCTTGTAATTCCGTCAAGCTCTTCCGGAATGTTGATTTCGAAAACGAGAAATCCCGCGGCGACACCCTTGTCCACGACAGGTGTATATCCGAACATTTTTCCGTCGTGGTACATAACGGTTACCTCTCCACGACCCATTGACATCCGGCCGAGCATGGAGGTGAAACTGTCAGGCAGAGCAGCCTGTCGGGGATAGATGGCGTGACCGTTCAGTTCCGTAAAATAGACACCGTCAAGGCCGAGCGATTCAACCTGGTTGATTACCTCTTTTGCAATGCTGTCGTCTCCTTTCTCCAGCGCCGCCAGTGCATCCCCGGGTGACCGGGTTTTGCTCATGAGTAAAAGCCCGGCCTTCAGCAGTTCCTCTTTGGTTTCAATAAGCCTCTTCAGCTCTGTATTCAGCGTTGTTTGTGAATTGGAAAAGGTAAGTTTTGAAAACAGCACTCCGATTATGAGGTAATTAACAACGATTATAGCCACGGGTATCCATAACGTCTTTGCCTGCAATTTCATCTTCATTGTACTCTCCTTAAATCTTCCTTTCGTATCTTCACTGGCTCTCCATTGAGATGTAGTTATCTTATCGGAAACACCGGCGCGAATCTTTACCTTAATGTTGCATAAACGCGGCAATGGAGGCCGCCGTAAAACCTTTATAAAGCGATAGGATATTGGAAATTTAACAGAAGAGGGTGCAGGGTGCAGTTGTCAGGGTGCAGAATTAACCCCCTCCCCCTTGACGGGGGAGGGACGGGGAGGGGGTGACCTGTTAGCACTGTTTGAACTGCAATAGCCCTGCAAAAGACAAAAACGCTTCTGCATGCAGAAGCGTTTTTTCATGGATCGTCGAAAAGCTGTGCTGTTCTGTTTTTATCAATTGGGTAGCATTTTCCTGACGGCGTCCAGATTCGTCTTGTCAATCAGTCCGCTTTTTCTGAGACGCTTTGTCCTCTTGGAAGACTTGCCGGTCAGGAGGTGACTCTTGTAGGCCTTGTATCTCTTGATCTTTCCTGTCCCGGTCTTTTTGAACCTCTTTGCGGCCCCTCTGTGTGTTTTAAGTTTAGGCATTTAACATTTTCCTCCATCATGTAATAAATCTTTACTTCGGTGCAAGAACCATTATCATGCGGTTACCTTCCATCTTGGCCATCTGTTCCACATTTGCTATGTCAGAGAGTTCGTTGATTATCCGGTCAAATACCTTCTGACCGAGGGAGCGGTGAACAATCTCCCTTCCCCTGAACATCATCGTTACCTTTACTTTATTGCCGTGCTCCAGAAACTTTTTTGCGTTTTTCATCTTAAACAGTAGATCATGTTCATTGATCTGGGGCCTGACCTTTACTTCTTTCAGGGTGATGGTCTTGTGCTTTGAAGAATGCTTCTTGGCCTGCTGATAACGGTACTTACCATAGTCCATTATCTTGCAGACAGGAGGTTTGGCATTCGGTGCTACTTCCACTATATCAAGTTCCTGATCTGAAGCGAGTTTTCTTGCCTTGTGGATGTCCATTATGCCCAGCTGTTTTCCGTCGCTGTCTATTACCCTCACTTCTTTTGCCCTGATCCAGCGGTTGATTCTTAATCCTTTGCTTATAACTACCTCCTGTTTTTTATTTCTTCCTTCAGAAGTGATATCAGTTTTTCAACAGACATCTCTCCGGCATTTTCACCGGTTCTCTTTCTGAGATTAACTGTATTATTCGCCGATTCCCTGTCACCT
>JAADFS010000253.1 GCA_013152795.1 Deferribacteres bacterium | reverse complement strand
GAGAGCCTGCCGCGGTGACGGTGTTTTTACAACTGTAAGGTAAGGAAAAGACGAAGCGCAACCGCATGTGGTGAAAAACCGAAGTCGGGGGGGGATTCCCGGGATGTCTGAAGTTTTTTGCAGGGGAAAATGAGAATCCTGATAGTCGACGACAATCCGGATTCAAGGATAATACTCCGTAAAACACTTGAATCCGACGGGTACACGGTTATAGACGCCTCCAACGGTGCGGAGGCGTTAAAGGTGGCGAGGGAACTGTTACCTGATATGATTATTTCCGATATCCTTATGCCGGTGATGGACGGTTTTCAACTGTGCAGGGAATGTAAAAGCGACGAGAGGCTAAGGGATATCCCCTTTATATTCTATTCGGCGGCATACACGGACAAAAAAGACGAGGAATTCGGGCTCAGCATGGGGGCGGAGAGATTCATACTGAAGCCGATGAACCCGTTTTGCTTTCTTGAAATCATAGAGAATATATTGAAGGAGTATGAAAAAGAAACCGTTCCGCGTGTTAATATTGCGGGAGGGAAAGATGAGGGTGTCTTTCTCAGGGAATACAATGAGCGTCTGATAATGCAGCTTGAAAAAAAGGTTGCCGACCTGGAGGAGTCCAACAAGGCGCTTTCAAGATCCGAAGGGGAACTCAAAGACCTCTTCGAGTCTTTTGTCAGGACAATGGTCAATGCACTCGATGCAAAGAGCAGGTGGACGAGGGGCCACTCTGAAAGGGTTGCCGCATATTCGGAACAGATTGCCGCGGAAATAGGCCTGGACGGCAAAGAGATAAAAAACCTCAGGCTTGCAGCCCTGCTTCATGACATAGGGAAGATCGGGCTCAGGGACTATCTGCTTGATAAGGAATCTCCGTTGACGGATGAAGAATTCGAGGCCGCAAAGAAACACGCGGTGCTCGGAGCCGAGATTCTTGAGGATATAAAACAGTTGAAACACATAACCCCTTCAATCAGGCATCATCATGAGAGGATTGACGGCAAGGGGTACCCGGACGGTCTCAAGGGGGATGAAATCAATCTTTATGCCCGGATACTTCATGTGGCCGATTCCTTTGACTCCATGACGGCAGACCGGCCGTACCGGAGGGCGCCGGGTGTTAAATATGCGGTATCCGAGTTCAGAAAACATGCAGGACGGCAATTCGAACCGCGGCTGGTTAAGGCGTTTTTGAGGGTTCTCTCAAGGAAATACCATGTCACGGACATAGACAAAGCAGTACGCAGCGGCGGGAGAAAGGATTGATAGGGGGGGAATGCATGCAGCCGGTACATTAACCTTCTAACGTTGCATAAACGCGGCAGGGGGAGCTGCCTGAAAACTTTCAGGCATGCGGCAATATTGTTATGCAACTGCAGGGTTGAGAGTCTCAACGAAAAAAGGGGACATATGTCGTTACGAAGACAGACAGCCGCCTGCCCGGCGTTTATTCTGGTTATCGGGCTTATCTTACTGTTGCCTGCGGCGAGTGCAGGAGCCGCAAGAACCCTTGACAGGGTGACGCTTCAACTGAAATGGCGGCACCAGTTTCAGTTTGCAGGCTATTATGCGGCTGTTGAGAAAGGTTATTACAGGGAGGCCGGCCTGGAGGTGATCCTGAAAGAGGGAAGGCGTGGCATGAACTTTGTCGATGAGGTGGTGTCCGGTCGCGCTGACTTTGGCACGGAAATGCCGGTGTTGCTGCTCAAGCGGTTGCAGGGAAGGCCTGTTGTGGTGCTCGCAGCCGTTTTTCAGCATTCACCGGAGATACTGGTTGCAAGGAAAGACTCGGGAATCAAAACGCCTCAGGATCTGGTGGGACGCCGGGTGGAAATGCGTTCCGACGGAGGGATAGAAAGCAGGGCGATGTTTCTTGATGAGGGTATAAGCCTGAATGACATCAGGATTGTTGAGCATTCATGGGGTATCGACGACCTGATCAACGGAAAAGTTGACGCCTCGGAAGGATATATTACGGACCGGCCTTTCATGCTCCGCGAGCGTGGTGTCCCATATGTCATCATCAGGCCTCTGACCTATGGCATTGACTTTTATGGTGACTGCCTGTTTACTTCCGAAAAGCAGATAAAAGAGCATCCGCAGAGGGTTAAGGCATTCAGGGAAGCAAGCCTGCGCGGCTGGAACTATGCAATGAAACATCCTGACGAGATTATCGATATAATCCTGAATAAATACAATCCCCGGCTTTCAAGGGAATTTCTCCGCTTCGAGGCCGCGGCCACACGTAAACTTATGCTCCCGAACGTCATCGAGATTGGCCATATGAACCCCGGGCGCTGGCGTCATATTGCCGATACATACGTTCGGCTGGGAATGGTCAGTCCTGAGTACTCCCTGAAGGGATTTCTTTACGACCCGGACTCGGGTGCTGACTACACGTGGTTGCGCTGGACGCTCGGAATAACGCTGTCAGCACTTGTACTGATCGGTGCAGGATTTGTTTCCCTTTTCATATTCAACAAAAAGCTGCATAAGGCCGTCCGGGAGCGTTCAGCGGAGCTGTCAAAGCTCAATAAGGAACTGGTCAGCGAGATTGCCGAGCGCAGACAGACCGAGGAGGAGCTTGAGAGGCATCGTCTGCATCTTGAGGAGCTGGTGAGGGAGCGTACGAAGGAGCTGGAGGCGAAGACGGAGAATCTGAAGAGGTCTGAGCAGACGCTGATATATCTTCTTGAGGACGTAAACGAGATCAGGGCGGATCTTGAGAAGGCGAATGAGAAGCTGAAGGAGCTTGATCGTTTGAAGTCGATGTTCATAGCGTCGATGTCGCATGAGCTGAGGACGCCGCTTAATTCGATAATCGGTTTTACGGGGCTGGTGTTGCAGGGTATGGCTGGAGAGATCAACGAGGAGCAGAGGGATCAGCTTCAGAGGGTTTATGCGTCGGCTAAGCATCTTCTGTTGTTGATTACGGATGTGATAGACATATCGAAGATTGAGGTAGGAGAGATAGAGGTATTTGTGGAGGAGTTCAGGCTTGAGGAGATTTTCGAGGAGGCTGTATCGAGTCTTAGGACGCAGATAGATGACAAGGGTCTTGATGTTGAAGTGGATGTATCGCCTGATATACGGCTGAGGACTGACAGCCGGAGGCTTTTGCAGTGCATTCTGAACTATCTGAGCAATGCGGTGAAGTTTACGGAGAAGGGGAGGGTGCGCATAAGCGCGCGGC
>JAADFS010000252.1 GCA_013152795.1 Deferribacteres bacterium | reverse complement strand
CATCCGCAACGGCTGCAAAATCCATTCTTGACGAAGTCAAAAAAAGAGGGGTGGTCAGGATAGGCTCCGGCACCACGGTGCCTCCTGTTAATTATATCGACAAGAACGGCAACTGGACGGGATTCGACATAGACCTCGGCAATGAGATCGCCAAGAGACTCGGCGTAAAGGTCCAGAGGGTCAATGTAAACAACAAGACAAGGATAGCGTTTCTCGCCAACAAGAGGATAGACCTGACGATATCCAGCATGAGCCATACCCGGAGCCGCGACGAGCAGATTGACTATGCAGAGCCCCCTTACCTCTGGTCGGGAAAGATATTCTACGCAAAAAAGGGCAGGTTTAAAACCCCGATGGATATCTGCGGCAAGAGGATGGCGGTGGTGCAGGGCTCAAACGCCTACCTTGCAGGGCAGGACTATCTGAGAGAGCTCGGCTGCACCAAGAAATTCATAATAAATGCATATCAGACCAATGCGGAGTGCTTCCTCGCACTGAAACAGGGCAAGGTGGATGCCTATATTCAGGACACGCCGATCATTGCAGGCGTTGCAGGCAGCGAAGGAGTGGACTATGAGGCGGTAGGGCCTATCTTCAGCCCCGGACTGTACGGGATAGGCGTTCCACCCAATGACAGCAAGTGGAGGGATACGATAAGCTTCCTTCTGCAGGACATGCTCAAAGACGGGACATATGAAAAGATTTACCAGAAGTGGTTCGGCCCGAACGGGAAATTCCCGCTCCCCATCAATGCAAGGCCCAGACTGCCGGAGGACATATTCGGCAAGAACAAGCCCTGGGTATGGCCGAGGTAAGATAACGGCAATCAATCCCCTGTCTCCCGCAGGTTCTTCCGCGGGAGACGGGAGATTGTCATTCCCGCCTGCCGGAAATCTCTCTTAGGGATGCGGAGAGATTTCCGGCAAGCCGGAATGACAACAAGTGGGAATCCAGAAAAAGGAGTTTGTCTGCGAATATGAATAACTTCGACCTTAAATTAAAAGAATGCGGGCACTATCCGCTTACTGCCGAGGATATATCTACCCTGCAGGTGAATGTGGGTTACAAATGCAATCTCACATGCTCCCACTGCCACGTGGAGGCGTCCCCGGACAGGCAGGAGATGATGTCCCTGAGCACGATGTCCAGGATACTTCAGCTCCTGAAGGAAAACGACCGCATAGGCACAGTGGACATAACAGGCGGCTCGCCGGAGCTTAATCCTTATTTCAAGTATTTTGTGAAATCCTGTGTTGACCTGGGGAAAAAGGTGATTGTCAGGACGAACCTGGCGATATACGCTGAGGATGCCCTGCAGGATATACCGCAGTTCCTTGCAGACAGCAGGGTCAGGATAGTGGCATCCCTGCCCTGTTACACAGAGGAAGGCGTGGACAGCCAGAGGGGCAGGGGCACGTACAGAAAGGCTATAGAAACCCTGAAGACATTGAATTCCCTCGGCTACGGCAGGGAAGGCACGGGACTTGAGATAGACATAATGTTTAATCCGGCGAAGGCGGACATTGCGCCGGATCAGAAGATGCTGGAGAACGCGTATAAAGAGAAATTACGCGAGATGCACGGCATAACATTCAACCATCTGATAGCCCTGAGCAACATGCCCATCGGCAGGCTGGGCAAATCCATATCGCCTGAAGAACAGGCGGAGTATATGAAAAAGCTGGAAGAGAACTTCAATCCCGCCACTGTCGAGAACGTCATGTGCAGGCACCTGATAAGCGTGTCGCCGGACGGCAGGCTCTTTGACTGCGACTTCTGGCAGATGCTGGACCTTCCCGTGAAAAACGGGGGCGTGCGGGTTGAAGATTTCGATTACGACAACCTGAGAAACAGGGAGATAGTCACAAACCGGCTGTGTTTTATGTGCACCGCAGGGGCAGGGGCAAGCTGCAGCGGGGCACTGACAAGTTAATTTCAGCTTTAAACAGGGGATAAAGGGGATAAATGCTTGAGTCGAAAAAATACATATTTACTCCACAAGGGGGCGGCAGTGCAGAGGTGGTCAGGGTGAAACCGGTCAATTACAGGAAAAAACTATTCAAAAAGGAGTTGATAGAGGTATTTCATAAATTCGGTTATCTCGGCGAGGGAAAGGACTATGAGGTACAGATCAGGACAACATCCGGCAACATAGCGTGGATTAATATAAACAGCATAGAAACAATCAAATAAGTCAACGGTTACTTTAACCCTGATAAATACATTACCCGGAATCTTAAATAAAAATGGGTTTGAAGCACAGGCACTTAAAGCCCGATTAATTGACAGCCATTGTTAATTGATCGGGTTTTCTCTTATTGTGAGCAGGGGGCAGAGGACAATGTCTGGATCAAGCAAGGATACATTCACTGCCGGCGGCGAAGACAACAACGGCTCGAAACCGGCCGCCGTCCGCACTGCCGGCGACAGCCCGGCGGATGCGGCGAAGAAGAAGGAATTCAAAAGGGAACTGATGAACATATTCAGAAAATTCGGTTATCTCGAAGAAAAGAAAGACTATGAAATAAGAATCAAGACAACATCAGGCAACATAGCATGGATTAATATCAGGGGGATCGAAACCATCAAGTGAGCGGTCCCTGACGGTTGACTTTAACCCTATGGTTCCCGCCTCGTGCGGGAGAGTGTTTCTGCTGCTTCGGATTTCCCGGTGCGGCAGGCAGGTTATTAAAGCCCGGTTAATTAACGGTTGGTTAATTAACCGGGCTTTTCAGTTTTTCTCACCCTGAAACAGGTTCAGGGGTCTCACGGGTTTTCAGGGATGAAATAGATTCGGAAAGGAGGGGTGGAGAGACAGCACCGGAGGCAACCCCGGCAGGCCAGCCGGGTGAATTCATCAGAATATCTCAAGGAGGCAATGAAAGGAATGAAGAGAGTTATATTGAGTGTTTTTATGACGGGCCTGGCCCTCGTGTTTGCCATGCCTGCAAGTGCGCAGATCAGTTACAAACCCGCGGAAGACCAGGTCCTTACCCTGTACGGCCACGTGGTTCTGGGAAGCTTTTATATTGACCAGGACAACCCGGACGAGGAGGGGCTGTTTTTTGATCTTTACGGCAGTTCCCGCGTGGGAGGCAATTATGAGTCAGGGCATATCTTCGGCAACTGGGAGATCGGTTTCAACTCCGGCTCTGGAGAGACCTCTGTTTACCTCAGGCAGATTTATGCGAGGTGGAACATAAACGAGGATATGAGCATCACCCTTGGACAGAAACTGGCCCCCTACC
>JAADFS010000251.1 GCA_013152795.1 Deferribacteres bacterium | reverse complement strand
GTGAGCCTGCACCTGATCGCAATGGAAGAGGCCCTCAAACGCCAGGACGAGTTTGATATCATACATTCCCATATCGACAGCATGGGCTTTGTTCTGGGACGTAGAACCATGCTGCCCGTTGTAAACACATTGCACGGCAGGCTGGACCTGTGGGACCTCCGGTACATCTTCAGGGAATACAACGAGGCCCCGCTCATATCCATATCCAACGCGCAGAGAAAACCCCTGCCCTATGCAAACTGGATCGCAACAGTCTATCACGGCCTGCCCAAAGACCTGTATGACTTTAATGAAAAAGGCGGAGACTACCTTGTATATGTCGGAAGAATATCTCCCGAGAAAAAAGTGGACTCCGCCATAAACATAGCCCTCAAGACCGGTATCCCCCTCAAGATAGCGGCAAAGGTGGACAGGGCGGACAGGGAATATTTCGAGGCTGTAATCCGCCCCTTGCTGAACAACTCCCTTGTAGAGTTTATAGGTGAGATCAATGATGAGGAAAAGAACATGCTGATCGGCTCTGCACTGGCGTTCCTTCATCCTGTGGACTGGCCTGAGCCTTTCGGCCTCGCCATGATCGAGGCCATGGCCTGCGGCACACCGGTGATCGCCAGGAGAAGGGGCTCCATTCCGGAAGTGGTCGACCACGGCATAACCGGATTTATATTTGAAAATGACGATGAGGCCGCCCGGCACATCATAAACGGCCTGTCCGGTTTTTCAAGGAAACTGTGCAGGGAGCGCTTTGAGATGCGCTTTTCATCGGAAAGGATGGCGAGGGATTACCTCATGACCTATAATATGCTCCTGATGAAGAAGATAGGCGCCGGCGCCCGCGAATTCGCCGCGGTCAGGGCGGATTTGCAACATTCTTACAACTGAATGTCCCATCAACTCCTTCCCCCCTCTCAATCTAAGAGGGGGGATTTCTACCCCCTCCCCCTAAGGTAAGGGAAAATTGGGAGGGGTTATCATGTTATAATTGCATAATTGACCTTAAACTATATAAACCTTGAATATTGCATGAACGGACGGTTATTCCGTCCGGTTTGTGAGATTGTCTGGAAGACCTGATACAGCAATGCCCGACTTCAGTATAATAAACGACAAATACTATATATCCGCCACCTCTTCCATCCTTGACCCTTCAAAACTCATAATCAAGGATGGCGAGCTCTTCGGAGTTTTCAACCGTTTCGGCGATATATTACCGGTCGGAAGGAATGAGCAGGGGCTGTATTTCGGCGGCACGCGGTTTCTCTCTCTGTACGAGTTGAGGATAAACGGCCTGAGACCGCTCTTCCTCAGCTCCAATGTTGATGAAGACGACATCCTGCTTACCGTGGACCTGACAAACCCGGACCTCTATGCAAAGGACAGCCTCCTTGTATCAAAAGACCTCCTCCACATCATGCGCTCAAAGATACTCAGTGACACGCAGTATCTCGAACATATCAGAGTGAGAAATTTCGGACAGAAGGCCGTAACCGTCACCCTCGATATACTTGTTGACGCGGATTTCAAGGATATATTCGAGGTAAGGGGCCTTAAGAGAAAGCAGGAGGGACTGCGCCATCCCATAAAATATGCAGGCAATAAAGTGGAACTCTCATACGAGGGGCTTGACGGCGTCATCAGGAAGACCGTCATTACGGTCTCTGAAAAACCGCAGTCGTTCTATAACAAATCGCTCTCATTTCTTCTCCCTCTGCAGCCGGGCGGCGCCAGGGAGATTTACTTTACGATCGCCTGTATCACGGATAACCGGAATTGCGCGCCTGTGAATTTCACGGATGCGTTGCAGAAATCGCGCGACAGGTTAAAGAAAAAAATCAAAAACAGCGCAGACATAGAAACATCCAACGAGTTGTTCAACAGGTCTGTCAACCGTTCTCTGTCGGACATAAACATGATGCTTACCGAGTCCGAAGAAGGCACTTACCCTTACGGGGGCATTCCGTGGTTCTGCACGCCCTTCGGGAGGGATGGAATAATCACGGCACTGGAGACACTGTGGATAAACCCCGACCTTGCGCGGGGGGTGCTCAGCTACCTTGCTGCAAGACAGGCTAAGAGCGTTGACAGGACCAGGGCTGCGGAGCCCGGAAAGATTCTGCATGAAGTGCGCAAAGGCGAGCTGGCCGCCCTTGGTGAGATTCCTTTTGGGCTTTATTACGGCAGTGTCGACTCAACGCCGCTGTTTATCATGCTTGCAGGTGCTTACTGGAGAAGGACCGGAGACACGCAGTTCATACTTGATATTCGTGACAATATAGAGGCGGCTGTTGCCTGGATGAAGGATTACGGTGACATAGACCATGACGGTTTTATAGAATATGTCCCTGACGCCAAGGGATTGCGGAACCAGGGATGGAAGGATTCCCATGATTCTGTTTTCCATCGTGACGGCTCGCTTGCCGAGGGACCTATAGCCCTCTGCGAGGTTCAGGGCTACCAGTATGCCGCAAAAAAAGAGGCGGCCATGCTTGCAGCTCTGACGGGCAGGGAGAAACTGTCGCAGAGGCTTCTTGAAGAGGCCGGGGAACTGAAGGAAAAATTCAACAGGACCTTCTGGGATGAGGAAATGGGCACCTACGTGCTTGCGCTCGACGGAGAAAAGAAGCCCTGCAGGGTGGTGGCCTCCAATGCCGGACATGTCCTGTTTACCGGCATCGCCGACCCTGACAAGGCCGTGAGAGTGGCCGAGACACTGACATCAGAGGCGGTCTTTTCAGGATGGGGGATAAGGACCCTGAGTTCGCGCGAGGTGTTATATAACCCCATGTCATACCATAACGGCTCTGTGTGGCCGCATGACAATGCAATCATAGCCGACGGGCTGGCCTCCATAGGATTGAGAAGGCATTTCCGGAAGGTGTTCTCCGCCATTTTCGATGCATCGGTATTTATGGAATTTCAACGCCTTCCGGAACTCTTCTGCGGTTTCACCAGGAGAAGGGGAGCACCCCCTACCCTTTACCCCGTCGCCTGCGTGCCTCAGGCATGGGCGTCCGGTTCGCTCCTGCTGATGCTTAAGGCCTCCCTCGGGCTTGATTTTGAATCCGGCAGTGAACGGGTGATATTCAGGCAGCCGACATTACCGGAATTTCTGGATCATCTGACCATAAAGAACCTCTCCGTAACCGGAACAACGGTCGACCTTGTCATCAGGCGTTATGGTGAAGATGTGACAGTAGAGGTATTGAAGAAATCCGCGGGTGTAAGCGTTATGGTGATAAAGTAAATCGTTCGCTATATAAAGGTTTTTTCTGCAGTCCTACCCGCCCGTTTACGCAACATCAAGGTTATGTGATTGTTATTTTCTACTCCCATGGTGCGGTTGTCCACCAGCGGGCTTTGAAGATGTTGAAATCCGCGGGGCCTACGAAGTTGTCTGAATCAAAGTCGGCCTCGGCATTCCAGTTGGTGCTGGTGGGACTGGACCACCATGCCGCCTTGAAGATATTGAAGTCCGCAGGCCCCACGAAGCCGTCATTATCCAAGTCTGCATCGCACATATTGCCGTATCCGTCTGAGTCCGTGTCCTGCTGGCCGCTGTTTGCCGTAAGCCGGCAGTTGTCGTCGCAGTTTGCCGTATTGCCCCCTGTGCACCGGTTGTCCCCGGCTGTGCCGCTGCCGTCTCCGTCATCAGACA
>JAADFS010000250.1 GCA_013152795.1 Deferribacteres bacterium | reverse complement strand
CTCGTTCATCTCCTTTACTCCACTGAGGTTCTTCTCGAGCCGCTGCCTCTCGGTCTCGTATTTCGCCACCTCTTTCTTGGTCAGGAGATCGAATGTGCCGTCTTCTTTCATCTTTTCGATCTTCTTGAGTTTTTCTATGCCCTGCTTGATTGTCTTGAAGTTTGTAAGCATGCCGCCGAGCCAGCGCTGGTTTACATAGAAAGACTGCGACCTCTGCGACTCCTCGATTATCACATCCTGGGCCTGTTTCTTCGTCCCCACAAAGAGGACCGATTCCCCCTTGCTTGAAATGTCCCTGATAAAGTTATAGGCGACCTCGAACATCTTGACTGTTTTCTGGAGGTCGATGATATAGATGCCGTTGCGCTGGCCGAAAATATACTTCTTCATTCTCGGATTCCAGCGCTTGACCTGATGCCCGAAATGGACACCGGCCTCCAGAAGCTCTTTCATTGTCACTACCATAAAAATACCTCCCCAGTTTTTCCTCCGTCCTTTCCCTCCTGAATCCCGGCCTGCCGGAACACTGACAGAGAGAAGATTTGATGGACGTGTGTTTTTGTAAAGAGAAAAAAACGATAACGTTCAGTCCTCAAGTAGTAATAAGACTATCATACCTAACAGTATTATTTCAATAATTGCAATACTTCACCGCCTGCGGGCAGGAGAGACTGCCCGGAAAAGCCTTATCCGGGATTCCTTCAGTTATAATAAGGCACCTCGCCTTATAGCCGTTGAACCCGCAACCCGGAACTTTTCCGCCCCTGTTTATGCAACATCAAGTTTTATAAAGCGGCCGGATTTTGTTAATATGTCTTTGTTGCAGGAACTATCCTGAAAATGTTGATCACGAGTCTGAAAACAGAGGAGACGGACAATTGAGGGTCAAGCTCGCCAAGACAGCCGGTTTTTGCATGGGTGTGCGCAGGGCCATGAATATCGTCCTTGATGCCGCCAATAAAAAGGAAGGCAGGATATATACGTACGGCCCCCTCGTGCATAATCCCCAGGCCATAGAGATGCTCAAACAGAAGGGCGTGGAGATACTCGGTGATAACAAGGTCTCCAATGCGACCGTGGTAATGAGGGCGCACGGTGTCTCCCCCCTTGAGCGGAAAAAGATAAAGGAGGCCGGCAACGTCCTGTGTGATGCAACATGCCCGCATGTTGCAAGGGCCCAGGCCATTATTAAAAAAGAGATAAAGGAAGGTTACAAGGCCGTCATCATCGGTGACAGGGGCCATGCCGAGGTCAACGGCCTGCTCGGACATGCTGAAGGAAACGGTTTTGTCGTTGAAAATGCAGCCGAGGTCAAGAACCTGCCGGATATGGACCGGGCGTGTGTTATCGCCCAGACGACACAGGACAGGAAGATATTCAGTGAAACCGTTGAAGAGATAAAAAAGAAGATACCGGACGTCAGGGTTTTCGATACCATCTGCGATTCAACCAATATGAGACAAAGAGAAGTACTGGAGCTTGCAAAGGAAGTCGATGCAATGGTGATCGTCGGGGGCAAAAACAGCGCAAACACAAAGAGACTGTACGAGATATCACTGTCCACCGGAGTGCCGTCCTTTCACATAGAAAGGGATGACGAGCTCGATCACCTCGGCCTTCAGAGATATGAAAACATCGGCGTAATGGCCGGCGCTTCAACCCCCAACTGGGTCATCAACAAGGTCATAGACAGGATAAAATACCTGTTGAAAAAGAGGCAGAGCAGGCTGTACAGACTTCTCTCGGCAATCGGCGAATTCATGGTGGAGAGCACGCTGTATTTAAGTCTCGGCGCTGTCAGCATGTGCTATATGAGCCTTGTGTTCCAGGGCGTCAGGCCTTCCGCCACGGTCCTGTCCATTGTCTTCTTCTATGTCTTCGGCGTTCATGTGTTCAACAGGCATAATGAAAGACTGAAGGACGAGTTTTCCGATCCTGCACGCACAAGGTTCTTCAGGCATTACGGAAAGGCGCTCATGGTCGCAGCGACGATGGCATCGTTTATTTCACTGTACTTATCATATGTGCTCGGGGTCAGGGAGTTTGTCCTGCTGCTGTTTTCCTATCTGATGGGGATTATATACACGATAAGGATCGTGCCCGGGAAGCTGCAGCCTTTCATAAAGTACAAAAGGCTCAAGGATTTTCCGGGGTCAAAGGATATCTTCATAGCACTGGCGTGGGCATGGGTCATAGTCCTGATTCCCCTGCTGAAGCAGGGAGTGTATTTTTCCTATATATCAATGTCCATCCTGGGCTTCGTCTTCCTGACGGTGTTTATAAGGTCGGTTGTGTTTGATATCGCAAGCATAGAGGGTGACAGAATCGTGGGGAGGGAGACCATCCCCATACTCATAGGCCAGGAGCGGACAGGTATCATGCTGTTGATCCTGGCTGCGGTTATCGGTATATTCATGCTTTCATCCGCCGCCTCCGGCCTTGTGCCGTCGCTCGGCTATTATTTAATCTTCCCCCCGGCCTTTATGGTGACATGTCTGTATATCTTCCAGAAGACGAGGATCCAGGGCGGCACCCTGTTTGAGGCGATTATAGACAGCAATTTCATACTCACCGGGATCGCGGCTTACCTGTGGCAGGCGGCAGGTGCGTGAATCACGCTATCTCCCGTACCTCCTCAGTACCAGCACGGCATTGACTCCGCCGAAGCCGAAGGAATTTGATACGGCAATGTTTATGTCCGCCTGTAATGCCGACCTTGCAAAGTTAAGGGCACATCCTGGGTCGGGATGTTCGAGATTTATTGCCGGCGGGATGATTCCCCTGTGTATTGAAATCGCCGTTATCGCAGCCTCTACAGCGCCGGCGGCCCCGAGCATATGGCCGAGCATGGACTTGCAGGCGCCGGCACGGATATCTTTCACCCCCCTGCCGAAGACCTGCCTGACCGCCTCTGCCTCCGCCGCATCACCCAGCGGAGTTGACGTGGCATGGGCGTTTATATAATCAACCTGCCCGGGTGCGGCCTCCGCATCCTTCAGTGCCATGGTTATTGCAGCGGCTTCACCGGCACTGTCCGGCCGTGTCTGATGAAATGCATCCGAAGATGTCCCGTAACCTGACAATTCAGCATAAATCCTCGCGCCCCTGTGTACGGCATGGTTCAGCTCCTCAAGTACAAGCACACCCGCGCCCTCGGACACTACAAAGCCGTCCCTGTCCCTGTCAAACGGCCTGCTGGCCTTCGCGGGCTCATGGTTTCTGCGTGAAAGTGCCCCTGATGCGTCATAACCGCCGAGCG
>JAADFS010000249.1 GCA_013152795.1 Deferribacteres bacterium | reverse complement strand
TGCTGTTTGCACCCTCCATCTTACAGACATTGCGGGCAAACTCTATCACAGCGCACTGCATGCCGAGGCAGATGCCGAGAAAGGGTATCTTCTTTTTCCTGCTGTATGTCACCGCGTCTATTTTGCCCTGGATGCCCCTTTCGCCGAAACCGCCGGGGATAAGGATTCCGTCGACATCGGCGAGGAACTTCTCCGCACCGTAATTCTCTATCTCCTCTGCCTCAACCCACTGGATGTCAACCTTTACATTATTGGCGATGCCGCCGTGAAACAGGGCCTCGATCAGGCTCTTGTAGGAATCCTTCAAACCCACATATTTCCCCACAAGCGCTATAGTCACCGTGTCAACCGGCTCCCTGATCTTTTTTATTACACTATGCCACGTCGACAGGTCCGGCTCCCTGGTCTGCAACTGAAGTTTGTCGACGATCAGGCTGTCGATGCCTTCCTCGTTCAGTATAAGGGGCACCTCGTAGATGGACTCAACATCCCTTGCGGCAATAACCGCTTCCATGTCAAGGTTGCAGTGCAGCGCTATTTTCTTCTTGACCGCCGGCGACAGCGGCCTGTCCGTCCGGCATATCAGGATGTCAGGCTGGATACCTATGGCTCTCAGTTCCCTGACACTGTGCTGTGTGGGCTTGGACTTGAGTTCACCTGCCGTGCTTATATAGGGCACCAGTGTGAGATGGATATAAATCACATTGCTCTTTCCCACATCGTACCTGAACTGCCTGATAGCCTCAAGAAAGGGCAGGCTCTCAATGTCCCCTATGGTTCCGCCTATCTCGACGATAACGACATCAAAACCGTCATTGACGGCCTTGATGGAGTTTTTTATCTCGTCCGTTATATGCGGGACCACTTGGACGGTGTCGCCGAGGTAATCCCCCCTTCTTTCCTTGAGCAGCACATTATAGTAAATCTTGCCCGTGGTATAGTTGTTCTTCTGCGACATGCGCGTGGATGTGAATCTCTCGTAGTGCCCGAGGTCCAGGTCTGTCTCGGCCCCGTCGTCGGTGACAAAGACCTCCCCGTGCTGGAAAGGGCTGAGGGTGCCGGGGTCGACATTGATATAAGGGTCCAGCTTCTGTATGGTCACCTTAAGCCCACGCGCCTCCAGGAGCGCGCCTATGGCGGACGCCGCGATGCCCTTTCCGAGGGATGATAAAACACCGCCTGTCACGAAAATATACTTTGTCATTTCTCTGCCTTCCTCAGATCTTCAATGGTATCAATGCCGAAGGTATTATACACGGTCTCCTTGACCTTTATTTTCATCCCGCAGGACAAGGCCCTCAACTGCTCGAGTTTTTCAATCTCCTCGAGCCTGCATCTCGGCGCTGACGTGAAATTCATCAGCGCTTCCTTTCTGAAACCGTAAATACCGATATGCTTAAAGACCGCGGTGTTGCGGGGAGAAAATGAAATGCCGCCCAGGTCCTTCCACTCATCCCTGTAATACGGAATCGGAGCACGCGAAAAATAAAGGGCGTATCCCTCGTTGTCCGTAACCACCTTGACCACATCAGGGGAAAGGATATCAGCCCGGTTGTCTATCCTCACCGCAAGGGTGCTCATGGAGGCCTTCTCATCATCCCTCAGGAGCATGACGGTGTCATCAACCATCTCGGGCATTATAAACGGTTCATCTCCCTGCACGTTTACTATTATATCGCATTCCATACCTCTTGCAACCTCTGCAATGCGGTCGGTCCCGCACGTGTGAGCCCCGGATGTCATAACCGCCCTGCCCCCGGCAGCGGTCACGGCATCGAAAATCCTTTCATCATCCGTTGCAACAAGAACCTCCTCAACAAGTCCTGCATCCGATACCCGCTCGAAAACATGTTGTATGATTGGTTTGCCTTTCAGCAGTGCAAGGGGTTTTCCAGGGAAGCGGGTTGCATTGAATCTCGCCGGAATTATTGCAACCGCCTTATGCATAGAATACTTTACAACAGTTGCAGTTTTAGTTCAAGAGTATAGCCTGATGTTGCATATAATGTTATTTACTCATCCTCATCTTCCGTATCTTTATACGCCCTTTTTCTGATTAAGACCTTTATGAAGCCGTAAACCAGGAAAAGGGCGCCGACAGCAAAGATGATCTCGTAGATACGGCTGCTGAAATAAACGAACCATGTAAACTTTCTCCTGAGATACTCATGCCATTCAGCCTCAAGCTCATATAGGGGGATCGACACCGCCCTGATAACAGCGGTATCTATCCCATCGCCGTCCCGTAGATTGTTCAATATCCCGAGTATGCCCTGTATGCCGGATTTTTTTATTATATATTCAACAAAGCTCCTGCTTTCCTCATAAGACAGGCGCAGAAGCTGCGCGTCATCCGGAAATCCCAGTGTCAGTTCCCTGATCGGTATCAGTCGGCCGGAGAGTACCGCCTTCTCCAGAACCGCCTGCCCCTTGCCGCTTAATATCTCCGCCATGCCGCCGCTGACCCATTGGGCGATGCCCTCATTAAGCCATCGCGGCAGCTCTCCTTTCCCCACGTGTTCATGAAGCAGCAGGTGAGACAGCTCATGCTTCAGTGTTACCCGCAGTGAATAGGGAAATGTCTTCATTTCAGAGTTGTCGATGACGATAAGATTCTTCCCGGGTACGGCGACGGCAACGACAAGCCTGTTGCCCGCAATATTCAGAAATTTCTCCCTGTCACTCATTAGGATAACCTCGGGAATAAAACCTATCCCTGACTGCAGCGCTGTCTCAAGCTCTCTTCTGACAGAGGGATAAATCCTTGTAACCTCCAGGGCGACGTCCCTCAAGGGTTTCTCAAACCTGACAATGACCTCATCACTCCGGATGACATCCGTGTCCATGGCAACTGCAGGCGGTGCAGAGATGATGAAGATAAACACGATGACCATGGAGAATTTACATTGCAGTCGCATGGAAATACCCCCGGGGCAGGAGAGCCGGCCGGCGAAACCGTTATCCATGGTGAATGTCTCCCACAATTACACATAACCGCCCGTCCATTTCAGTGACGTGAACCTCCGCATTGTATATCCGTTCGAGTTTTTGCGGGGTCAGCATCTCGCGGGGCGTGCCGATCAAGACCTGTCCGTTATCCATGTAGACCACCCTGTCAATGAGGGAATAAACCGGGTTTATGTCATGAGTGACGAAAAAGATGGTCAGATTGCGCTTCCTGTGCATCCTGTTCAGGAGACTGATGATCTCTCTCTGGGCCTTTACATCCACGGCGGCGGTCGGTTCATCAAGGAGCAGTATGCGCGGG
>JAADFS010000248.1 GCA_013152795.1 Deferribacteres bacterium | reverse complement strand
TGATATCCCGTCCGGTCATTGCATAAAAGGCCGACAGGGGATCGTGTGCGGGTTTTTCAAGTTCAAATTCAATTACTTCGCCGTCAAGCACATTATTGAAGATCACCTTCTGGGGTTTGCCGGGGACCCGGGGTGTGAAGTCCGTGATTCTGTATCTCCTGTGGGTTCCCTCACGGATATTCAGGGTGTAATTTGCAGGATAGCCGTCGGGATACAGGGTGCTTTGCGCCCTGTCGTCGACCTTATAAAACAGTGAAATGAATGCAGCGGATGTAGCGCGGGTTTTCACAACAGTGCCTTCGGGTGAGGCTGCATATTCAAGCACCGCCTTGCCGGCCCTGATCCCGGCCCAGTAGATATAATACACAAATCTTTTACCGGCCGTCGGCGGGGCGGCGGCATCAACCGGATGTGAAAAGAGCGCAGGGACGGACAGAAGTGCAAGCAGCAGCACGCCTATGATGAATCCCGAATTTCTCACAGGTATTTCCTTAATGCTTCAAAGGCCATGTCCACAGTTATCCCGGTCATGCATGCAGGCTCGCTGCATGTCTTCCTGCGGCACGGACTGCACGAAACACCGGCTTTAATGACGGTGAGCCTGTTGTTTTCCTGCCACCTGTACGGGCCTGTCTTCACAGGGTCGGTCGGCCCGAAAAGCGCCACTACCGGTACATCCATCGCTGCGGCGATATGCATGGAACCCGTATCATTGGTTACAACCGCCGTGGCCCCTCCAAGCAGGGCCGTGAGTTCTTTCAGGTCGGTTTTGCCGCAGAGATCGATTATATTATCACCCGAAGGCAGCGCATCTGTTATTTCCCGCACTGTCTCCCTGTCTTCGCTGGTGCCCGGGATAACGCACGGCACCGGTATTCTTTTAATCAGGGAGGCGAAATATCCGGCAGGCCATCTCTTTGACGGCCATCTTGCCGACGGGACTATGACCACATACCCGGCTGTATCACCCAGGAGGCTCCTGATCCGCTCAGATGCGGCGCCGTCAATATGAAGCGGGAAAACGGGTGTGCCGGCGGGCCGTGCACCCATGGCCCGGGCTACCTCAAGGCACTTGTCCACTGCATGTGAGGCTTCATTTACCCGGATTCTTTTGTCATAGAAAAAGCGGCTTCCCTCCCGTGCATCTTCAAAGCCGATTTTCAGGACGGCGGGAGTGAAAAAGGCAATAAGCCCGCTTCTCAGAAGCCCCTGCAGATCGACCACGATATCATAGCTGTCCGACCTCAGGAGTTTCCCCAGTGAGGACAGCTCGGACAGGGTCTGCGGCAGTCTTTTGAAATTCTTCCATGAATCCTTGTCAATGATGATGAGCCTGTTGATAAGGGGATTGTCCTCGAGGATTTTTTTCAGGTTTTTACTGATCACCCAGTCGACCAGGGATTCGGGAAAGGAGTCCTTGACAGCCTTGAGAAAGGGCAATGCATGAACCACGTCGCCCAGGGAACTGGGTTTTATGATGAGAATCTTCATCAAAATATTTTATCACAATCATCATAAAACTCACGTGTTAAACCTTGATGTCGCGATAACGCGGCAGGAAGGGCTGAAGTTTTCCGGCAGGCTCTCCTGCGTGTTTATTGACTTGCGGCTTCACCATGCAACGCTGCGGGCTTATAGTTTCTCTTCATCTGTGGGGTGAGTTAAGTAAACGAGCCGCAACCTCCTCCCAGACAACATCATGTCCCACAGTGAATATTACAAATTATAGATTATTTCTTCTTTTTTTGTCTATGCGTAAAAACAGAAACAGGAGGGTGAATCGCTTTTGGCAAGAGACATGGTAAAATAACAGCTTACTATAAGCGGGTGAGACTCTTCTGCCACGCTATCGATCTTGTTATCCTTAAATGTTGCATAAACCGGCAGGTTCTCCTGCCCGCAGGCGGTAATTTTATGCCACTGTAAGGCTTGCAATGAATAAAGGCATTTTCATGACAGGCACTGGCACGGGGGTGGGCAAGACTTTTGTGTCCACGGGTCTCATCATGGCCATGAAGGAAAGAGGGCTTGATGTCTGCCCGGTGAAGCCTGTCGAGTCCGGCTGCCGGATTAGTAAGGGTGAAGCCGTCCCTGCCGATGCACTCGGGCTGCTCAGGGCTTCGGGTGTAAAGGAGACACTCAATACGATTAACCCCTACCGCCTCAGACATCCTCTTGCCCCGTCAGTGGCGGCGGAGATGGAAGGAGTGGTGATAAGCAGGAAAAAGATACTCTCTGCGTGCTGCAGACTGCTGAACAGTTATGATGTTGTAATAATCGAAGGGGCGGGGGGAATCATGACGCCTGTTTATAAGAGATATCTCTTTCTTGATCTTGCTGCGGACCTCGGGCTGCCCGTTGTCGTAGTCTCGGCAGCGGGGCTCGGGACGATAAACCACACGCTGCTGACCATAGAGGCTGCAAGGGGCAGGGGACTGGAAGTCGCCGCCGTGGTGATAAACCATGCCGTTAAATCACGCAAGGGGCCGGCGGAAAGAACAAATCCCGGAGTTATTGCACGACTTGCAAGGGTGGATGTGGCCGGCATCGTGCCGCATTCCGCAAATCCCGGCACTCCGCGCATGATGAAGATATTCGGCGGTATCGCTGACAGGATACTGTCACGGTTGTGAATGTCCCTTAACCTCAATGTTGCATAAATGGCAGGAGAGCCTGCCGCGGAACAAAGTTCAGAGTTCAGGGTGCAGAATGAAACGAGGTCCCACCGGCGGTGTTTTTTTATGTCACTGTAGGGTTTATACTATTATCATGGTCATCTCTGTTATAGGAGCGGGCTCCTGCGATAAGGAGATATACGGCGTGGCCGAGGAGACGGGCAGGCTTATTGCCCGGAACGGCTGCATACTCGTCACCGGCGGTCTCGGAGGCGTCATGGAGGCTGCATCCAGAGGGGCGAGGGAGGCCGGTGGTATAACCGTAGGCATACTTCCGGGCTTCAGCAAAGAGGATGCAAATGAGTATGTTCAGATCCCTGTTGTCACCGGCATGAGCCATGCGAGAAATGTTATAGTCGTCCGTTCGGCTGATGCGGTTATAGCAATTGCAGGGGAATACGGGACGCTTTCGGAAATAGCAATCGCCCTGAAGCTCGGCAGGCCGGTCGTGGGAATCAGGACATGGGAAAATATTGAAGGCGTGATAAGGGCTGCTTCACCGGCCGAGGCCGTGCAGAAGGCCATGGCTCTGGTTTCACGCTGAATAGGCATAGTCGTTGTAGGCCATTAGTGTCAGTATGGTGGATATCCTGACACGCCTGTCAAATATCCTCGGCAGTATCTT
>JAADFS010000247.1 GCA_013152795.1 Deferribacteres bacterium | reverse complement strand
GCCCCCGCAGCTCACGAGACGGTCTGAAGGCGACTCTCCTCGCATAGCGCATGTCCCTGCCGAGATACTCTACCCTTACCCTTCCGACGCCCTTGCCTGTAAGCCCGATCTCCCTCGCTGCCGCATAAGACAGGTCCAGGTCCCGTCCGCGAATGAAAGGCCCCCTGTCATTTATCGTGACCACAACAGACCTGCCTGTATCAGGATTGGTCACCCGTAGTTTCGTTCCGAACTTGAGGGTTTTGTGGGCGGCAGTTAATTCGTTCATGTCAAACCTTTCTCCCGAGGCGGTGGGCCTTCCATGGAATTTGGGGCCGTACCATGAGGCCGTGACATAATCCCCCCCGGGCATGTAATCAGCGGTAGGCACAGAGGCGCATGAGGCAAGGATCAGTAAAACCGGCAGCACCGCTACCAACCGGGCCACCGGCACACCCGCTGACAGTTTGACCTTAGAGGTATGCACGTTCCTCCGCCTCAAATGACGTTTATCTGCTTATGCAGCAGTCACTTATTATTGTAATGCAAACTAACGCCAAAAGTAACCGCCCCCCTCCGCCCACAGAAGGAAAGGGCAGGCGCGGAGGGCCTGCTAATTTATCTAATAAAGCTATAAATCTGTTGAATTAGAGTATAACTTATTGCTATTATTTATGAACCTTAAAATCAAGCCGGTTTGTTATCAGGGAAAAATGGATATTCAGAGAAATATTTCACCTTTATCCGTATGTCTGGTGTTTGCTGTCCTGTATTCTCTTTTTTTTATGCCTCAGAACACCCGTGCACAGACGATATCCACGCCGGCAATATTCGAGGGTGTTATCGATAAAGACGAGGAGGGAGGGCCCATATCCCTTCCCTCTTTCGTGCTGGCGGAGCCGGTCAGGAAAGAGATTTATGTCATAGACAGCAAGGCCAGGATCATTATCTACACATCGGATTTCTTCCCCCTTTATACCCTCGGACAGGAAAGCGGCATTGAGAAACCGCAGGGCCTGACAGTTGACGCTGACGGTACCCTGTACGTGGCCCAGCCCGCATCAGAAGGCAATCCGCACAACAGGATTTCGGTCTTCAGCCCCTGCCTTAAGTGGAAGCGGGACATTGCCATCAAGGGATTTGAAGGGGATGACACATTTTATCCGTACCGTCTAGCCAGGGATAAAAACGGAAATATGTATGTCGCCGGCCTGTCTTTTCCGGGGGTGCTCGTGCTGGACGCCAATGAGCGTCTCACGGACATGATAACCCCCGAGGAAGACGGGAAAAAGGTGAAATTAAACGATGTGGTACTCGATAAAAAAGGCAGGATATATCTCGTAAGCGAGGACACGGGGCATGTATATGTCTATGACGGCAACAGAAAATTCCTCTTTAAGTTCGGTGAGAAGGGGGGAAGCTCCGGCAAGCTGAGCCGTCCGAGGGCCCTCGGGATTGACGAACGCAACGGCAGGATGTATGTGGTGGATTATATGCGCCACACAATCCTCGTGTATGACAGTGAGGGCAGGTATGTGTTTGAATTCGGCGGAATGGGCTGGGGTGAAGGATGGTTTCAGTATCCTACGGACCTGACGGTTGACGCTGAAGGCAGGATACTGATTGCGGATTTTTTTAACAACAGGATACAGGTGTTCTATCTCCGGTAGTCAGCCTTAACTTAATGTTGCATAAATGGCAGGCTCTCCTGCCCCGTGCGATACCGTGATGCAAGTGTAAGATGATTATGAATAAAAGGAAACTGAAAACTCTATCTTTTCTTTTTCGTCGCTTTTCTTATTCAGGTTTCTGTTTTATTCTGCTGATAGCTTTTTTGGGGGGATGCACTGCATTCCTGGAGCGGGAGAGCCCCCCCGAACAGGCTTACAGCGGGCAGATCGACATCTTTCTGAAGGGCCCTGAAAGGCCTGCACTTGACATAACATTCGATCTCTCGGCCGTAAGCATCATCTCGGAGGACGGAACCCTGCATGAGGTCATGAGTTCGCCGGTGAGCATCAACTCCATCACGGCCGCAGGCCGGCAGATCCTCCTGGCAGAGCAGAGCCTGCCGGAGGGCGGATACAAGAGACTCCGCCTGATTGTCAGGCGTGCATATGTCGTTAAAGAGGGCAGGCGCATAGACCTGTCACTGCCTCCGGAAGGGGTAGAGGCCGACATAGATATAAGAATCCGGCGAAACCGCAACACATCCCTTTTCCTGGTCTGGAATGCGGATGCCTCTGTTGTCGGGGGCCGCGTTTTCAGGCCGGTGTTTTCTGTTAAGGGCCGCGTGCCGGAGTTGAGTTCCCTGCTTATATATGTAACCAATGAGGGCTCTGATAATGTCTCGGTGATCAACAGGGAATCAGCGGAAGTGGTAGCCACCGTAATGGTAGGGAGGCGGCCCAGGGGAGTGGCGGCGGGCCTTATAAAAGAGCGGATGAGGGTCTATGTGGCCAACTCGGGCTCAAACAGCATTTCCGTGATTGATGCCGCCACAAACAAGGTGGAGGATGAGATACCGGTGAGGCTGGGCTGGGAGCCGGTTGATATCGCGGTCTCCCGCGTGGCGCCGGGGAAAGAGCTCCTGTTTGTGACTAATTACAGGTCCAACTCACTGTCTGTTATT
This sequence comes from Deferribacteres bacterium, assembly GCA_013152795.1. Lineage (GTDB taxonomy): Bacteria > Nitrospirota > Thermodesulfovibrionia > UBA6902 > UBA6902 > JAADFS01. The sequence goes on along the minus strand of JAADFS010000247.1, from coordinate 2,073 downwards.
GATTCTTCATCCGTTCACGAGACGGACAATATAAATACAGGCGACGGTCCTGTGGCCGTGGCCGTGGACCCGCCCGTGGAAAGCCTGTTCGGCACCGGTTTTCTGAGCACCGCGGACATTGATCTGTTGCGTTCCTACCGCAAGAGATTCCTCAATGTGTATGTAGCAAATGAAAAGTCCAATGACGTCTCCGTCTTCAGAATGGACATCCTGAATAACAGCATCGAAGAGCTTGCAAGGCTCCGCGTTGGGTGGGGCCCTGATGCAATAGCAGTGGATTATCCGAGAGGCAAGGTCTATGTTGCAAATTATGATTCCGACAGCCTCTCCGTCATAGATATACTGCAGGTCATCAGGGACGGCGGTTCGGATGCAGTAAGTACTATCAACAATGTCGGGACAGCAGTGACAGGAGTTATTGCGGACCCGGACTTTGAAAGGATATATCTTTTAAGGAAGGTGCCGGGCGAGATAACCATCATCCGGCCATTCAAAAGAGGATTTAACCTCCCGGAGGCGACAATGGTCCCGGTGACGGGTATCATCCCCGTGGGGGATTCCCCGGTATCCTTTATCCTCGGCCCCGAGGCTCGGAAGCTCTACGTGGTAAACAGGGGGTCGAATAATATATCTCGGTGGTCGACAAGACCGCCAGAAAGGAAGAACAGGTTATACCTGTGGGCAGGAAACCCTATGACATAGCGGTATTTCAGAGGTGATGCAGCAACCCGTATCAGCCTCGATGTTTCACGCAACACCACAGGCGGCCTTGCCGCAGAACCTTTTCAATGCGAACTGACAGATGATGGCGAAAACTTCATGCAAGACTGTTCTTTTGCTCATAGTGATTCTGTTAACTAACCCTCTGGTCTTTGCCGGGGACACAGGGGGGACGGCGGATTTGAACTATACCGCCTCAAAACAACTTGAGGAAGGCACCAAGACATCGGAAAAGGACAGCTTCAGCCAGGATTACAACTTGAGCATGGACAGCCGGATCAATCCGTTGATCTCCTACAGGTTGTCATTAAGGGCAAGATTCGCGGATACCACCACCGAGTCCGACGGCAGCACCACAAAGTCGTTCTACAGGATTGTGGATCCGGGGATAGATGTGTTTTTCGAGAATCCCCTGTTTGATTTCGAAGGGGGCTACCGCAGGCGGGAACAATGGACACATTCCGCTGGTGAGGGCCGACGGACCACGGAAGACTATTATTCACGCCTCGGCATAGTCACTTATTACTTTCCCAGTTTGTCGCTTCAGTTCAACAGGCGGAAAAATGAAACCGACTCAGGCGACACCACCGCCACAGGGTATTCGGTGAGTTCGGCCTATACCCTGCCCTCGCAGGATGTAAGGCTGTCGGTGCACGGCTCTTATACACGCAATATAAACGAGGCACCGCATGAAAATATCCATAAATCAATAAACGACACCTTCAGCAGCGGTTATAACATCGGTTATGCCGGTTCACTGTGGAACGGCAGGGCGAGCTACTCCGTCAGTTATAAGGGCAATTTCAACTGGAATAAAATAAGGCAGTACGTGACCGAGGAAGGCACTGTGCTGACGAGGCGGACGGCCCTTGCAGGACTGCATGCACAGGGCAGTCTGGGAAATGAGGATGTTGGGACGTTGTCGCTGAAGTCATCACTGGTCAATGAAGACATGGTTTCGGCGACCAGCATTGATCTCAGCGGGCAGTTTCACAATATCGGCATCCAGGTCTCACCGGCAAGTCCCGTGGACAGGATATTCATCTACGTGAATGCCGATGTAAGCACTGACAGTAATCTTCAAACGGCAACCAACTGGAGGCTCCTCAGAAGCGACTTCAACCAGACGGGCACGTGGACGGAGAAGTCCATCAGTTCCGTGACTGTGACTTCCTATGACACCCTGAATAACATATACCGCTACGAGATAGAGTTTTCAGCACCGCAGAGTGCGTCTTATTTTAAAGTTATCAACCTGGAGGCCTCCAGTGTCTCGGGCGTATACGTAACAGAGATCGAGGCCTACGGCACGGACAGCACGGACAGCCTTACAACAGAGTCTGAATACTTTTC
>JAADFS010000246.1 GCA_013152795.1 Deferribacteres bacterium | reverse complement strand
ATATCCATCCTCGGGACAGGCTCGTCGTCTTCTATCCTGGACAGGGGGATATACCGGTTTTTCAAGGAATACAGGTATGAAAAGCTCGGATTCAGGGCATCCCTGAAAAATGACAGGCTCCGTCTTTTGGGAATTGAAAACAGGGGCAATACCGGATATCTTGTAAAAGGCGGACTCCTTCCTCCCAAGGTGGATGTGATCAGCTACAACCAGGATATATCATTCAAAGAGATGGTCAGCAGGCTGAAACGGGTGATGAGTGCGCAGATTGGGTTATAATAAAACCTCCGTAAACCTTAATGTTGCATAAAAGGGCAGACTCCTCTGCCCCGCTGGCAGTATTTTATGCCACTATAAGGTGAATTTTATACAGAAAACAGGAGTGACATACTGAAACACCATGAATATCCAGTCGGTTAAAAAACACATCGAGCGTCTTGATAAGGAATACCTGTGGCATCCGTTTACGCAGATGAAGGAATGGGCCGGTGAGGAACCCGTGATAATTACAGAAGGGCGCGGCTCTTTTGTCAGGGATATTTCCGGCAGATGGTATCTCGACGGGGTATCCTCTATCTGGGTGACGGTGCACGGACACAGGAAAAAGGAGATAGATGAGGCAATAAAGGAGCAGATTGACAGAATCAGCCATTCGACGCTCCTCGGTCTCACACATCCGCCCGCCGCGGTACTGGCTGAGATGCTTGTAAAGATAACCCCTGAGGGGCTCTGCAGGGTCTTTTTTTCGGATAACGGCTCGTCGACCGCGGTGGAGATAGGGCTTAAAATGGCGTTTCAGTACTGGCGGCTCAAGGGAGACAGGCGCAGGACAAAATTCCTTTCCCTCTCCAATGCATACCACGGCGATACAATAGGCTCTGTCAGCGTCGGAGGCATCGCACTCTTCCATGAGATATTCTCTCCCCTGCTTTTCAGGTCATACAGGGCGCCGTCCCCTTACTGTTACCGCTGTGAACTCGGCGCCAAGTACCCCTCTTGCAGGCTCCTCTGCCTTGAGAAGATGGAAGAAATACTGAAGCGGCACCACGAGGAGATAGCGGCACTCATCATTGAGCCCCTTGTCCAGGGCGCGGCAGGCATGATCACTTCCCCGCCCGGATACTTGAAGGGTGTCAGGAGACTGTGCAATAAATACAAGGTCCTCATGATAGCGGATGAGGTCGCCACAGGCTTTGGGAGGACAGGGAGGATGTTCGCCTGTGAGCATGAAGGCGTAAGCCCGGACATCCTCTGCCTTGCAAAGGGAATCACGGGCGGTTACCTGCCGCTCGCCGCAACCCTGACCACGGAGAAGATATACAGGGCCTTCCTCGGCAGGTATGAAGACCTGAAGACCTTTTTCCACGGGCACACCTACACGGGAAACCAGTTGGCATGCGCATCCGCGATTGCAAATATCAGATTGTTCAGAAAAGAAAGGACACTGCAGAAGATGCAGGGGAAGATAGCGGTGCTGAGAAAAGAGCTGGATAGGATATCGGAGCTGCCGCACGTCGGGGATGTAAGGCAGGCGGGGTTCATGGTGGGAATCGAGATTGTAAAAGACAGGGAGACCGGCGAACCTTATCCCCTGAAAGAAAAGACGGCCTGGAGGATATGCGGCAGGGCAAGGGAGAAAGGGCTCCTGATAAGGCCTCTCGGCAATGTTGTCGTCCTCATGCCGCCGCTGGGCATATCGCGCAGGGAATTGAAAGTCCTCGGCCGCATAACCGCTGAGGCTGTGAGGGAAGTTACAGGATGAAAGGGGCTTTTGCCGTTGATCAGTTCATTCTTCTCTCGATAAACTCTTCGAGGTATTTGAAGAAATCCGGATGGTTTATGGAAACAAAGTAGATGTCGTCTCCGGGATTGCGCTTGTAATATGACATGAAATCCCTGTAGAACTTTCTCTGAGATACATTGAAGACCATGTAATTATACATATTCAACCTCTTTTTCCCTTTTCCGCTGCTCCTGATTTATTTATCGGTACATTCAGCGGCGAGCTTTAGGAGGCGGTATGATCCTTAAATATTGCATGAACAGGCATGCCACTAAATGCTGCGGTATCAAAAAGCAATACAGGCGCATTTATGTTTTCCGGCATATATGCCGAAATAACTGCTAAGAACGGGGAGCGGTATTTTATGCAGGGCGGATTCAAAAGAGGGGAAGATGAATAAGGAAGGAAAAACAGATTCGGTGAGACACCGCAATGCCTCTCCGCATGAAGCAGCAGGCACTGAAGTCTATAAAGGCAATCTGAGGGACTTCAGGCTCGCTGACCTGCTCATTTATATTCAGAGGGGGACAAGCACGGGAATTCTCCTTATAGAAAGCCGGGCCGGGATAAAAAAGATATTTATTGAACACGGTGACATAGTGTTTGCCTCTTCCAGTGACAGCGATGAGCAACTGGGCGAGCTCCTCCTGAAGGAGGGAAGGATCACACTTGAAGAATATTACCAGTCATCGGATTTATCCATGAAGACAGGGCAGTGCATGGAAAAGGTACTGGTGAAACTCGGCTATCTGACACCCGATGAACTTGCCGGGGCCGTAAGACACCAGGTGGAGGAGATTATTCTCAACCTGTTTGCTGTTGAAGATGCCGAATTTGAATTCCATGAGGGCATCCTGCCCGAAGACACGGGGATAAAACTGTCTTTCAGCAAACTGTGTTTCAGCGCGGCGGACCTGATCTACAGGGGCATCCGGCGAATCAATAATTTCACATACCTGAGAGAATTATGCCCGCCGATGGATTCAGTGCTGAATTTTTCACGTGACCCCCTGGATATCTTTCAGGAATTCACACTTGAAGATACTGACAAGAGGCTTCTTTCTTACGTGAACGGCCTGTATACCATAAAGATGATAATGTTTTTTTCTTCTGCCAATGATTTTGAAACGCTTCGCGCCATATGCGCCCTCCTGAGCATAAGACTTATCAAGGTAAGGGCTGAAGATGAACCGCCCTTTGAATTGCACGGGAATATCTTCGGGACCCCTTCTGCAGCGCCGGCGGATGGGTTTCTGCAAAGGGTCGAGGATATGTACAAGGGCTGCAAAACGCTCGGGTACTATGAGATACTGGGTGTGGAAAAGAATGCCTCAACAGAAGAAATTAATAAGGCATACTACGAACTGGCAAGGCAGTTTCATCCGGACAGGCATTTTTCCCTGCCGGGCCCTGATAAGGATATTAAAATGAAATTAACCGTTATACTTTCCTGTCTCACCTGCGCCTATGAACTCCTGTCCGACCCTGTAAAAAGGAAAGAGTATCACAGGACGCCTTTGCTCAGGGAACCCGCCCCGGATGAGGAGCTGCGGGACTCCGCCGCTGGTGAGATAGTACCCGTAAAGCAGGAACACCGCGAAAGGTCCGCCCCTGAAAAGTACAGGAGAAAGAGCCTGTGGTTATACATCGCGGCAGCCGTGCTTGCAGCAGCCGTGTTGACAGCGGGTGCATTAAAAGTGCTTGACAGCCCGGAGAGTGCGCATCAAGGCGCCGGGCATCAGGTTGTTAAACCGCGTGTTGAAAAAGTGAAGCCTTCTTCCTACATGCCGGCCTTCCGCAACGACCTTTTCGACAGACTGGAGGGTGAGGGGTTTCATTCTGCCCCCTGACAACTCTTGACAACTGCACCCTCACATTAACCTTACATTGGCAAAAAACATCGCCGGCGGGCAAGGGAGGCTGCTGGAAAAGCTTTATCTGCGATACCTTCAGTGCTAACAGGTCAGCCCCCTCCCCCTAACCCCCTCCCAAGGGGAGGGGGGACTCGTTTCTTTCTGCACTCAGAACTTTGAACTTTGAACCCGCAGCCTGCAACCCGCAACTCTCCTGCCGGTTTATGCAATGTTAAGGTTGTCTCTCGATTATCTGCAGGAGTTTTTCCGCGGTCTCGCTCTCGATCCCCTTAAGTTTCATATAGACATCCATGGCCTGCCCTTTCCTGCCGGTCTTTGCATAAGCCACTCCCAGCCCTGTAAGCGCATCAATATTGTCCGGCTCGAGTGCCAGTGCCTTGCTGAATTCATCAATGGCCTCCTCAAACCGGCCTGAAAAAGACAGGCAGTACCCTATACCGCTGTAATAGTCAGAGACATCCGGCTGTAATTCCGAGGCCTTCCTGAAATACTTGATGGCTTCCTCCGGCTGATCCATCTTCAGCAGGATGCTGCCGTACCACGCATTGAGCTCTGCATCATCAGGCCGCTTTGTCATCACAGCGGTTTTTGCCAGTCTCAGGGCGTTTTCATACTCATGTTTTTCCAACAGGTCCGATATCATCCTGATCTGCTCCTCGCGGGAGATGTCGGGCAGCAGGTCAGCGGCCTTTTTGAAATATTTCATCGCCTCATCAGGGTGGTTCATCTTCAGCAGGATGGTACCGTACCAGGCATTGAGCTCCGGATCATCAGGCCGCTTTGCCACAGCGGCCTTTACCACTCTCAGGGCATTTTCATAGTCCTGCTTCTCAAACAGGCCGGATATCATCCCGATTTGCTCCTCCACAGTTTCCGGTATCTTTACTCCTGTTTCTCCACCGGCGGCAGGTGGAGTACCTCCTTCATCAACCTCTTCCGCGGGCGGTAAAGGGCCCTTATATAACCTTTCAATCCGTGCGGGAATAAAATAGGCGTTCATGACAATGGCGCCGCGGAGGACGGATTTATTGGCACTGAGAAACTCTTCTGCCTCGAGACGGTCCTCAAACTTTCCGAGACGCACTGCATGAAATTTTCCGATCTTTTCGACCCTGAGATATTCACGTCCCTCTGCACTCAGCTTCCGCTGCAGGAGATCGAACTGCCGGAAGGCATCCGGCCTGCTCCTGAAGCTTCCGGCCTGGATGGTGAAGATTGTCTCTGATGCGGCATACCCGTAAGACAGCAGCGCTAAAAAAAGGCCCAGCACCAGACATCCCGCTGACAGGCAGGTGCCGGCCCTTCTCAGGCCGCCGTCACCCGTCGATTGACCTGTAAACATGTTGTCCCCCTGCAGAAAAAATTCTGCCGACAGTCAATGATTATTTATATTTTGATACGACATTATACGGGATAACTTTAGTGCATATTGAGCGTTCCGGTAATAAGCCAACCCCACAGTTAAATTATACATAAATTCCATCTGATTTTTGCTACAATATAAGAAAAGCCTTTTCACCGCTGACTGAACCGGGTAAAAGACCATGCATCCGGAATCTCTTTACATTAAATTTTAATCCTGCATAACCGGGCAGGGAAGCCTGCAAGGCTGTTTTTTTATTGCAATTGCAACATTCCATGAATCATGAAAAAATATGAACAGATCGACATCTCCGGAGATGTGGCACTCAGGGTGTGGGGCCGGACTCTGGAGGAGCTTTTCCGGAATGCCGCTGAAGGGCTGTCGGACCTCATTACAGACCGTGGCGGTATAAAAGAGACGGAGGAAAGGGAAATTGTCATTACAGGGGAAAACATGGAAGGCCTGCTCGTGCAGTGGCTTAACGAGCTTGTTTTCCTGTTTGATACATACGGATTCATAGGAAAACAATTCAGTATCAGTCTCGGTCACGCACAGGATGATTCCATGCCCGGAAGCGGAAGGCGCGGCAAGGTCAGGTTGACGGCAAGGATTTCCGGCGGGTGTTTCACTCCCGGTGTCAACGAGAGCAGGCTTCTTGTCAAGGCGGCAACGTATCACGGCCTGTCGTTCAGGCATGTAAATTCCGGCTGGGAAGCTGTAGTGGTGTTTGATATATAATATAACCCCTGCACTGAAACAAGGGGTATGTCCTTGTCAGAGTAGAACACACTATAGAGGTCTCCCCTCCATCGGCGGGAGGGGGAGGGAGGACGGCATGACTATCGAGAGACTTCACAGGATTGACGGCACAAGGCTTGAGATTCCCAGGGACTACAAGGCGGGAATGCGTACAAATGGAATTATATATGTTGATGAAAGCCTCGAAAGAGAGCTTGAAACGAAATCAATCGAGCAGGTTGCAAATGTTGCGACCCTGCCGGGTATAGCGGGTTCTTCCCTTGCAATGCCCGATATCCACACCGGCTATGGTTTTACAATAGGGGGAGTGGCTGCGTTTGACCTTAAGGACGGCATTATCTCTCCGGGCGGCGTGGGATATGATATAAACTGCGGTGTCAGGCTTCTGAGGAGCAATTTCGAGAAAAAAGATATACTCCCCAGGATCAGGGACCTCGTGGACAGCCTCTACAGGAACATTCCCACGGGTGTCGGCTCCAAGGGAAAGCTACGCCTTGACTCAAAAGATGAGAGAATGGTTCTTGTCAAAGGGGCCCGGTGGGCGGTTGAACACGGCTTCGGCGACAGTGAAGACCTCGAGCATACTGAATCAGGCGGATGCATTGAGGGCGCGGACCCTGACCTCATAAGCAGCAAGGCATACGAGCGCGGAAGGGCGCAGCAGGGGACCCTGGGGTCGGGAAATCATTTCGCCGAGATCCAGTACGTGGACGAGATTTACGACGAAAATATTGCAAACAGCCTTGGATTATTCAAAGACGGTATCACAGTGATGATTCATACGGGCTCGCGTGGATTCGGGCACCAGGTATGCACTGATTTTATCGAGGTAATGCAGAAGGCCGTAAGGAAGTATAATATAGAACTGCCTGATAGGGAGCTTGCCTGTGCGCCCTTTGACAGCCCCGAGGCAAGGGACTATTTCGCCGCCATGAAGGCCGCCGCGAATTACGCATGGGCGAACAGGCAGTGTATATCGCACTGGGTCAGGGAGACCTTCATGCGCATATTTAATGCAGGCCCCGAGGCAGTGGGTATGAGTCTTATATACGATGTCGCCCATAATATCGCCAAGGTCGAGGAACACGTGGTCGACGGCAGGAAGAGAAACCTGGTCGTCCACCGTAAGGGCGCAACAAGGGCCTTTCCGCCGGGACATCCCGAACTCCCCGAGGCATACAGGCACACGGGACAGCCGGTGATAATCCCCGGTGATATGGGAAGGGCCTCCTTTGTCCTGATCGGCACTGAAAGGGGCATGCAGGAGGCCTTCGGCTCCACATGTCACGGCGCAGGCAGGCTGCTGTCAAGACACCAGGCGATAAAAAAGGCCAAGGGCCGCACCATATGGAGGGAAATGGAAGACATGGGCATAATCGTAAGGGCCACGGGCAGGGGCACGCTTGCAGAGGAGATGCCCGAGGCATACAAAGACGTCTCGGATGTCGTGGAGGTCGTCCATAATGCAGGTCTGTCCAGGAAAGTCGCCAGGCTGAGGCCGCTCGGGGTAATAAAGGGATAACCCGTTGAAAAGTGAAAAACTCATAATAGGCCGGATTCCGTATGCCAACCTCTTCCCCCTGTTTTATTATCTTGACAGGAAATGTGACAACTCGGCATACAGGTTCATCCGGGGTGTACCGTCCAAACTCAACAGGATGCTCCGCAGCGGTGAGATCGATATCACCCCTTCATCATCCATAGAGTATCTCAGGAACCGCAGGAACTACCTTATCCTGCCGTGGTTTTCCATAAGCTCTTCCGGCCCTGTAAAGAGCATACTGCTGTTTTCAAAGATTCCCCTGAATGAACTGGG
>JAADFS010000245.1 GCA_013152795.1 Deferribacteres bacterium | reverse complement strand
GCGTAAAAAAACCCGGCCATAAAGCCTGTGGTGATAATGAATACTGCAATTGAAATCTTTAATTTAAATGACATATCTTCCTCACCTTTTTTATATTTAATTCAGTATGATTTTACACCATGCGGCCCCTGCCGCATTTCCTTTTCAAGCTCCCTCCCCCTTGACGGGGGAGGGCCCGGGTGGGGGTGTTTAAGATTTCCTTTAAACGACCTGCAGGTAGTTCCCTCTCAACCTTACAGTAGCATAAAAATACCGATAGCGGGGTGCCGGGAAAGTTTCATTTGCGATACCTTCAGTGGTAACAATTCAGCCCCCTCCCCCTAACCCCCTCCCGCCAGGGGAGGGGGGACTTGTTTCATTCTGCACCCTGACAACTGCACCCTGCACCCTTTTCTGTTAAAATTCCAAAATCCCATCGCTTTATAAAGGTTTTACGGCAGCCTCCTTTGCCGGTTTATGCAACGTTAAGGTTTATTACCTCCTGATGCGGTCAGGAAGGCTGTAAGCGCAATCGCCGCCCCCGCAGCTCCGACCGGCCAGAACTCCCCGCCGTAATCCACGCGCCTGAGGTAATCCACTGCAAGGCCGAGGAGCGGCGCTATAATCATGATCGAGACCGACTGCGCCTGGTTCTCTATTGAAAGCACGGTTGCGCCCCGCGTCTCCGAGGCGTGTTCCTCGAATCGGCTGATAAGAATGGGGTGCCAGAAATTCTGCATGAGATAAAGAAGGACGAAACCGGCGATTGCCAGTGAATAAAGCCTCATGTAAAGCAAAGGCAGGAGGGCTGCATACAGGAGAAAATCCGCTCCCCAGAGAAAACGGGCCGCGCTCTCCTCATCGCCGGTGTATTCACATATCTTATGTGATTTACGGCTTGCAAATGCCGAGGCCATGTACAACACAAAATAAACACCTCCCACAAGCACCGCGCTTCGCTGTGTCTCATTGAGCATCAATCCTACCGGCAATGCAAGTGCCGCACTTTTCAGAATGGGCTGGAGATAGTCTTTTGATGCCTTGAAAAATCCCGTAAAACCCATTGACTCCAGCATCAGCCGCCTGAGACTTCTCCGCTTCAATGAAATGCCCAGTGACTCCAGCAGGTGTTTTGCCACGCCTTTGATGGAGACCTTGCCCTCCGCCCGGCCGTCAAGCTCTTTCGGGTATCCTGCAAAATTTATGAGCCCCGCCACATAGGGAATTATCGAAAAGTAAAAGATGGATGTGTAGTTGCTGCTTGTTATCACAAAGAGCGCGGCCAGGATCACCGATACCGCAGAACCGATCTTGGCCCACGAGCGGGTATACCCGTAGACTTTCGTCTTTTCATCAATCCGGCCATGCAGGCGCAGGTACGTAAAAATCATCGCCTTGTGCGTGCCGGTGCGGAATGCCTCTCCTATTGCAAAAAAAAACATTGCGGCAAACAACTGCCACAGCATATTGCTCAGGCCGAAAACAGCGAATGAGACAATGTATGCCGTGAAGGAAAGCATCATCGCCCTGCGCCGGCCGTACAGATCGGCGATTGCGCCGCTCGGTATCTCCATAAGGTTTACGCATATCTCGCGGAAAGAGATCAGAAGGCCTATCTGAAAAAACGACAGCCCCTTTTCGAGAAATGCGAGTATCAGAAAAGGCTCGTAGTACTGCTGATTTTTCAGAAAGCCATAAAGCGAAAAACGCCTCAGCATAACCGGCGGCTCCAGGGGGTTTTAACGGTTTTTTATAAAGAAACTTATGGAGCGGTTGTATGTCCGTTCCTGTTCTGCTGTAAAGAAGCACGCCGGAAGCTCATTATTCCGCCGGTGGTAATGAAGACAGTCACAGCACTTGTATTTCCTGCTGCACGGCTCATATGTGCAGTTACAGTATGGATTGTTTTTTTCCATCTTACATTCCATGCGTCCATCCTCCCGTACAGATAATTTATAAATAATCCACCCGCCCTTCCACATTCAATGGAAAGGGGGGCAAACGAATACTGCTTCACCAAAGAAAAGGGCGATTCCGTCAAGTCCCACCCCACTGGCGGGATGGGCTCAGAAAGACAGGGAAAACCGTTACATTAAGATTAATAAACGCGGAAATAATAATCAAGGGCGGTTACAGGGTTAAAGGGCGGTTAAAGTTTCAACAGCCCGTTGCCGAAATGAATACTGAGGATACTCAGTGAAAATCCGCTTATGATGAAGAAACGTTTAAAAGTTCAAAAAATTTGGGAGTTGAGTTTTTCAGGGAAGTATCGAAGTATTTCAGCAGGTATTTACCTTGATGTTGCATAAACGGGGCAAGGGAGTCTGCCGTAAGGTTTAGCCAGTTTTTGGGGACGGAGATTTTATGCTTGTAATAATAGGAATGATAACCGTTCTTGGAGCAGTTATTGGAGGCTATCTGCTGGAACACGGCAACCTCAGTGTTCTGTTCCAGCCTGTTGAACTGCTTATTATAGGCGGAGCTGCGGTAGGAGGTTTTATAATTCAGTCGCCTTCCAAGGTTCTGAGTATGGTAATTAAAAGTGTTTTTAAAATCTTTTCCGCACGCAGCACCAGCAAAAAGGAATTTATCGATATCCTCGCCCTCCTGAACGAAATATTCTCCAAGATGAGAAAAGAGGGACTGATTGCCATAGAATCCGATATTGAAAATCCGGCGCAGAGTCCGATATTCAGCAAGTATCCGAGCATTATCAAAAACAAACACGCCCTGAGTTACATATGCGACAACCTCAAGGTGATTATATCCACCAATGTATCGCCTCATGAACTGGATGATGTTATGGAATATGAAATTGAGACACATCACAAACAGTCGATGATCCCTGCACATACTGTAACAAAAGTCGCAGACGCACTCCCGGGTCTCGGTATTGTCGCTGCTGTTCTCGGCGTTGTTCTGACAATGGGCAAGATCAGCGAACCTCCTGAAATACTCGGTGAAAGTATCGCCGCTGCGTTGGTCGGGACATTTCTCGGCGTCCTGTTGTGTTACGGATTCGTAGGCCCGATAGCAACCAATATGGAGCATGCTGCCGAGGAAGACATGATCTGCTTTCAGGTTATCAAGATTGCGCTTGTATCCTTTGTCGGCGGAGCCGCGCCGCAGATAGCAGTGGAATTCGCAAGGAGGGTGATCCCGTCAGATGCCAAACCGAGCTTTAATGAACTTGAAGAGGCACTGAGATAACCTTAATGTTGCATAAACAGGCAGGAGAGCCTGCCGTAAAACCTTTATAAAGCGATGGGATTTTGGAATTACAGAAAAGGGTGCAGGGTGCAGTTGTCAGGGGGCAGAAAGAAACAAGTCCCCCCTCCCTTTGGGAGGGGGTTAGGGGGAGGGGGCTGAGCTGTTACAACTGAAGGTATCGCAGATAAAGCTTT
>JAADFS010000244.1 GCA_013152795.1 Deferribacteres bacterium | reverse complement strand
GAAGGCTTTACAAACACATATCGTTTAATTATTATTAATCATCACGAGAGGAGAATTTGGTATTCAGCGGAGACCGCCATTGAAAAATCTGAGGATAGCCCTTGCCCAGATTAATCCTACAGTCGGAGACCTTTCAGGAAACACAAAAAAGATAATTTCCTGCATCAGGAAGGCCAGAAGTAAAAAGGCGGATATAGTGGCCTTCCCCGAGCTTGCGGTGACCGGTTATCCGCCGGAAGACCTTCTGCTGAAGCGGCAGTTTGTAAAGGACAATCTCGAAGCGCTTCATAGGATAAAGGAGGCCTCGGCGGAGATCACGGCCGTGGTGGGCTTCGTGGATGAAGACAGCGGGATATATAATGCAGCGGCGCTCATTTCCGGCGGCAGGCTTGTTGATACATACCACAAAAAGCACCTGCCCAACTACGGAGTCTTTGACGAATACCGTTACTTCCGGGCCGGCAGAAGATACCCTGTGTACAATCTCGGCGGGATCAATATCGGTATCAACATCTGCGAGGACATATGGAATGAAAGAGGCCCCGCGAGGGTCCAGGCGCTGGCCGGGGCTCAACTGATCATCAATATCAATGCCTCCCCCTACCACATGGGCAAGGCATTGTTCAGGGAAAGGCTTGTCTCATCAAGGGCCCGCGAGTACGGGGTGATAATCGCTTACATAAATACAATCGGCGGCCAGGATGAGTTGGTGTTCGACGGAGGCAGCTTTATTGCGGATGCAGGCGGCGAAATCCTGGTAAAGGGGAAATATTTCAGCGAAGACTTTATCATCGCCGATATCGCGATCGGCGGAAAAACACGCGGCAGCAAACCACATAAGGACAAAAAAGAGCTGAAGTCCCTTGTCGCCACGGATGAGCGCATTGAAAAGATAGATATTCCATCAGTGACCGCGGAGGGACCGAAACCCAAGATTGCAAAGAGACGGGCAGTCTCTATGACGGTTAACGAGAAGGTATACAACGCGCTCATGCTCGGCACGCGCGATTATGTGACCAAGAACGGATTCAGGGGCGTGGTCATAGGGATGAGCGGCGGCGTTGATTCCGCGCTTGTAACCACAATCGCCGTTGATTCCCTCGGCAGGGAAAACGTGCATGGTTTATTCATGCCCTCCATGTATACCTCAAAGGAGAGCCGTGAAGACGCTCACGCCCATGCCGGAAATCTCGGTATTGAAATCATAACCATTCCCGTGGACGCCATATTCAGGGCATACCTCGAAACACTGTCTGAAAGCTTCAGGGGGACGGAGACGGATATTACAGAGGAAAACCTCCAGGCACGGATAAGGGGCAACATATTGATGGCGTTTTCCAACAAATTCGGCTGGCTTGTGCTTACAACGGGCAACAAGTCCGAGATGAGCGTGGGCTATGCCACCCTGTACGGGGACATGGCAGGCGGTTTCGCCGTTATAAAGGACGTGCCCAAGACACTGGTGTACGAGCTGTGCAGGTGGAGGAATAAAAAAGAGGGCAGGGACCTGATTCCCGAAAGAATCTTATGGAAGGAGCCGACCGCCGAGCTTAAGCCCGGCCAGAAGGATACGGACTCACTGCCGCCTTACCACCTGCTTGACCCTGTCCTGAAGGCGTATGTGGAAGAGGACAGGAGCTTTGATGAGATAATCAAGACGGGCTGTGATGTCGAGTGTGTCAGGAAGGTTATTAAGAATGGTGGACCGCTCCGAATACAAGAGGCGCCAGGCGCCGCCGGGGATAAAGATAACCCCGCGCGCATTCGGAAAAGACAGGCGGTTTCCGATAACCAACAGGTACAGGAGTTGTTGATGGAAGGCTCAGTGGGCAGGGGACATGGTGCAGGATGCAGGATATTTTTTGCGGTATTTTTGATGGTGGTTTTATTCGGGGGGTATGCGTGTACGGACGGGCGGGACAGTGAGAAAGAACCTGTCTTCAGGCAGGTGCCTGAAATAAGGGAGATAAGGCCGCAGAAACCCGTAAAAATAAAATTAAAGCGGAATTCCAACGGCAGCTATTCATGGGAACTGACAGGAGACAATGCGGATAAAATTATCGAGGCCGACAGAAAACTGAGGAAATCCCTGCCCCCCAACCCCTGAACAGTTGAACCCTGAACGTGGGAATCTTTCTCCATAAACTGTGCCATGTCACACATCTGTGCCGGAGCATTTATGTGTAACCTTCACCGAATCCCGCCCGGACAGCGGTTACAGACCTGTTTTTTTATCGTAACACCTCGTTATTAAAGGAAAAAATAAATCGTGGTATTTCCTTCTCCATGGCATATTTCTTGCATTTTATGTAATATCTTGTAATAGTGCCAAATCAGGCGATTACTGAAATTGCAGTATGACAGATGGATCGAAACCGTATCCGGGAAAGGAATTTCCGCCCGGTAAAAGGGTTTGTGTAACTATTCGGTTGAGAAACTTTATGCATAAAGTGAGGAGGATTTTATGAAGAGGTTATTGACTTTCATACTGGCGGTCGTGATGGTAGCTGGGCTGTCCACAGTGGCATTTGCGGGTCTTGTCGCTGATGTCTCTGGGCTCGCAGCCACAGGTGACACTATCGATGTAGACAGCAATGACTACGGCGGGACCAATTACCTGAACGGCTTAGAAGTGCCGGGGTTTGAGCTGGGACAGACATATACTTTTACAGTGGTTGACGGAGCATGGGGTGACTGGTGGGGTGCCGAAGGGTGGTTCTGGAGTCTGAATATTTATGATCCGACCACTGGTCTGTATTATTTTCTGGGTGATGACACCCCATATGATTCACCGGGTGATGCGCTTCGGGCGAATAAGGGTAAGTCTGTTCAGGTTACAGTCGGTGGAGAAGTTGCGGCCACTGGCACGGGCGGAGGTACCGTAAATCTCTGGTTCTATGTGCCGGATTCCTCAAGGTGGAACAATTACGGCAGTGTCACCGTGAGTGTTGATCCGCCGCTCAGTGTTAATCCTCCCATTGTTCCAGAACCGGTCAGTTCCATCCTCTTTATTGCGGGAGGTCTGGCGCTGGCAGGCAGGCTCTACTATAAAGGCAGAAAGAGAATAAGTGCATAGTTTAGGATAGGAAGAAATACACTTAATGAGGAGAGAGATAAGTATGGTTAAAAAGATAGTTTTGTTGATAAGTCTGATATTGTCCCTGGGGTTGATATTGACCGCCTGTGGCACAAAGACAGGCGGGGGGAACAATCCTCCCAGTGAACCCCCCACCAACCCCGAATATAGGGCCCACTTTGTGGCCGTGGGAAATGGTGGCATAATACTGCACTCCGAGGACGGTATCAGATGGAATTCGGCTGCATCAGGCACAGGCATCAACTTGGTAGCTATAGGCTATGGCAACGGACGCCTTGTTGCAGTGGGCGAGGGTGGCAGCATCCTCTATTCCGACAACGGAGAAACGTGGTCTGTGGCGGCAACTAAGGTGTGCGACTGTGTTCTTAACGGAGTGGCCTTTGGCAACGGAGTATGGATTGCCGTGGGAGATGGCGGATATGTAGCAAAATCCACTGACGGCGGAAACAATTGGACTATTGCCATAGTAACAGGTCCACATAAACCTTTAAACGGTGTTGCATATGGTAATGGATTGTGGGTGGCGGTTGGAAATGACGGGACGATAATACGTTCCGATAACAACGGGAACTCTTGGACTACCGCTTCATCAGGTACAACAAATGATCTTAATGGTGTAGCGTACGGCGACCAGTGGGTTGCCGTGGGAGACGCCACGGTAATCAAGTCCTCTGACGGTACGCAGTGGTCTTTTTTCCCGAATCAACCTTCCGATAATGATATAATGGCAGATGTAGCTTATGGCGACGGCCTGTGGGTCGCTGTGGGAGTGCACTTCCTCGAGACGGGGGAGAAAGCAGGTCTAATAGCCAGTTCCCACAATACCGAGCCTTATACACAGCTTGATGTACCGTTTACCGGAGTAACATACGGCAATGGAACATGGATTACCGTGGGAGCGGACGGTACGATAGTCAAATCTGCCAATGGAACCGAGTGGTCTTCTGTGGTGTCAGGCACAGACCAGAATCTTGCCGCTGTGGCATTCAGACCGAGTTCGCTTTAAAAGGGCAGTAAACAGACAGTATGATTTTTTCTCAAAGGCAATGCCGGCAGGCATTGCCTTTGTTTTGTTGTTTCAGATAGATGATTTTTTAATAAAATGCTTTTGCTCTCTGACCCCGCTTAAACCTTTTTGTAATCTCCGGGTCTAATTTTTAAAATCTGTAAAATTATACGCAGACTGTGCAATAAAACTTACAGTATGGAAGAGAGGTGGTGGTTATAGAAAGAAAGCAGCATCGTAGGATATATTCATGCTTTATTTATTCATTTTTATTCTGGTTTATTCTATAAAAAAGGAGGATTGACATGTATTTAAGGAGACTGCTTATCTGCAGCTTTGCACTGCTGTTCGTATTTGTTCTGGGATGCGGTACAGGGCTGGATTCCACGTCTTCCGGATCATCGGATTCAACTGATGAAGAGATTATAAAGGGGGCGGTGGACAATACGTATTTCCCGCTGTTTTCCACCGGTGTCGTTGAAGATGATACAGGTGAAAGCGCCGGTGGTGCTGTAACATTGCCGGTGAATGAGGATGCCGTAGAGGATGATTCAATCCCGCTGTGGTTCAGAAGGGTACACGTAACCTCAAGGGACATTTCTGTCCACATTGAAGGAGACACCGCCGACGTCTCTGTCACAACAGATATAGAGGGTGACTTTCTGATAGACACGGACGGCGATTTCGAATTCGGCAGAAAGGAAATCAGGGCCACAGCCGTTAGATATGCCACTTTTCAGAGGGACTACGACTTTCCGGGCAGGCACTGGAGACTCAGCAGCATATCACCCGTGGAGATCAACCTGCAGGATGAGGAAAACAGGACCATATCCATCAAGTCAGTAAAGGCGTATGTGGACGGTGAGCTGAGATGGGAGGTGTATGATTATGATCCGGCAACCCTGTTCAAAGTCCCTTCGGAACTGCCGCGTTTTGCACCCGGCGAGGAGGTGGTTGTAACCGCGGATATAGAGAATCTTAACAGTGACGGCTCTGAAAGGGGATCGTATGTATACCTTCACTATACCACCCATGAACACCGGCGTGGGATGGCCAATCATGGAAGCAGGCGCCTGATGTATGATGACGGCACGCACGGCGATGAGACCGCCGGAGACGGAATATTTACCGGGACGTATATCATAGGCGATGCAATGGGATATCATCATGCAGCCGTTGATGTCCTCGATAAAGAGATGTTTAGTGATGAGACCACGCAGAATTACAATTCCATGGCGTGGGCAATGCCTTATGTGGTAAATAAGTAAAAACCCGTTAAAGGCCGCCTTTACACAGTTTTTCTGCAGAAGACATTCCTTATTCCCCTCCCCGGCATTTCGTCACGTCAGGGGAGGGGATAATCTTTTCTGCATTAATCCCACCTGAGATTTGATTTTTTCCGGGGGCATTAGTAAAATATTACGTTGAAATGCGGAGTTCATGATCCTGTAGGGGTTATCAGTCGGAAACGAAGACAAGGAGTGCATAATGACATATACTACATACCGTCCCCATAATAAAAAACGCAAAAGGACGCACGGCTTTCGTGCAAGGATGAGAACCCCCGGCGGCAGGAGGGTAATCAACAGAAGGCGCGCCAAGGGACGCAGAAAACTGTCCGTATAATAACCGGCATCCGCAGTCCTGTGATGATTTATCACCAGCAGACCACGGCTAAAAGGAAGAGACTTGAAGAAAGCGGCAGTCTTTGCTATTGAAAAATATCAAAAATACATTTCACCGTTTCTGCCTCATTCCTGCAGATTTTATCCGTCCTGCTCGACTTACTGCTGCGAAGCAGTAGAGAGATACGGCTTGCTGAAGGGATTGTGGCTGTTCAGCAGACGGATTATTAAGTGCCACCCGTTTCATCCGGGCGGATACGACCCGGTGCAGCATCCGGGCAACTCCCGTTAACTGGTCTTGTTATTAAACGAAAGGGAATAATGGATAAAAGAACGATTCTGGCTGTTACATTGTCGCTTATTGTACTGATCGGCTGGTCATATTTTTTCCAGCGGAAACCGGTGCAGCACGCACCTGCATCCACACCGGTTGCACAGTCTCCTGTGAAACCCGAAACACAGACTGAAGCAGTAACCGAGGCCGGTGCCGTGACGGAAGAGGCACCCGTAAAGCCGCCGCTCGTTGAGTACCCTGTCGCAAAAGATGCCAGGGCGAGTGACATAGTTGTCGAGACAGACCTTTACAGGGCGGTTATATCCACGCAGGGGGCGATAATTACTTCGTGGCAATTAAAGAACTTCAAAGACTCTAAGGGCAGGCCGGTCATGCTGTTGAAAAAGCCGGGTACAATCCCGCCTCTCGGCATTATATTTGAGAGCGGAGACCGCAATCTGCCGCAGAAGTTCATATATTCCGCTGACACAAAGAATGTCATCCTTTCCGAGCAGGGTAAGACACAGGGAGAGCTCACCCTGACATACAGGGGTCAGTCAATGTATATCAGCAAGAAATTCGTTTTCCAC
Organism: Deferribacteres bacterium; assembly: GCA_013152795.1. Classification (GTDB taxonomy): domain Bacteria; phylum Nitrospirota; class Thermodesulfovibrionia; order UBA6902; family UBA6902; genus JAADFS01. The sequence goes on along the minus strand of JAADFS010000244.1, from coordinate 952 downwards.
AATGACAGTTACAATGTCGATTTTTATGTCAAGACAGTCAATACGCCTTCCTATCTTCTGCCTGTCGGTACAGGCTTCGGTATCTTCGATGAGAAAGGCGGACAGAGGTCTCACCATGGCCCTGTTGTTCTCAGCGGCTCCGACAAGACCGAGTTCAGCGAAAAGTCGGACAATAAATATCTTCCGGGAGGTGTCCGCTGGATAGCACAGGAAGACCAGTACTTCACAGCAGCGATTATTCCCCTCAGCCGGATAGAGGGGGCTGACTTCTGGAAAGAGGGTCCCTCGCCGGAAATCGCCTTGAGACTCAAACCCGGCGAGCATAAATTCATCCTTTACGCAGGCCCCAAAGAATACGACAGGCTCAAACAGTTGAACGCAGGGCTTGAGCATATAATCGACTTCGGGTGGTTTTCCATTGTTGCAATGCCTCTTTTCTGGGTATTGAAGTTTTTTTACAAGTATCTCGGTAACTACGGCTGGTCCATAATCCTCTTGACCATACTTGTAAGGGTGCCGTTTATACCTATTCTGCACAAGAGCCAGCAGTCAATGAAGAAGATGCAGAAGCTACAGCCGCTGATGGCCGAATTAAAAGAAAAGTACAAGAAAGACCCGCAGAGACTGCAGAAGGAGACCATGCTGCTTTACAAAAAGCACAAGGTCAATCCCGTAGGCGGCTGCCTGCCCCTGCTGCTTCAGATACCTGTTTTCATAGCCCTTTACAATGTCCTCCTGAAGGCGATTGAGTTAAGGGGCGCGCCCTTTATCCTGTGGATAACCGATCTTTCGGCAAAGGACCCTTACTATGTGCTGCCCATCGTTATGGGGTTAACTATGGTCATACAGCAGAAAATGACTCCCACAGCCATGGATCCGAAACAGGCGAAGATTATGATGCTTATGCCCATAGTCTTTACATTCATGTTTCTTACCTTCCCTGCCGGACTGG
>JAADFS010000243.1 GCA_013152795.1 Deferribacteres bacterium | reverse complement strand
TACCTGCCGGTGGACAGGTACGGCCTTGTCAATCCCCGGGACGTGGCCTCAAACATAAAAAACAATACCATACTCATCACAATTATGCACTCAAATAATGAGACCGGTGCGATCCAGCCCATAGCCGAAACCGGCAGGATAGCCAGAGAAAGGGGCATAGTTTTCCACTGTGATGCAGCTCAGTCGGTCGGTAAAGTCACCGTGAATGTAAAGAGACTCCATGCGGACCTCTTGACCGTGGTTCCCCACAAATTTTACGGCCCCAAGGGAACAGGGGCGCTCTACAGAAAAAAAGGCACGGAACTGCTGCCCCTGATGTTCGGAGCCTCACATGAAAAAGGATTGCGGCCCGGCACGGAAAATGTGGCCGGTATAGTGGGATTCGGCAAGGCATCGGAAATAGCAAAGAAAGAGCTGCCCGAAAGGGCACAAACCATGAAACGGCTTACAAGGATATTTCACAGTGAACTCCGTGCGCGGATTCCCGGAATCAAACTGAACGGCCATCCGGTAAAACGGCTTCCCAACACATTAAACATATCCTTCCCCGGTGTTTCCGGTGCGCTTTTACTGGAAAGACTGAAGAACGAGATCGCAGCCTCAACAGGCTCTGCATGTCACGAAGGCAGGCAGACCCCATCGCCTGTGCTCAAGGCAATGGGGCTCGGCGATAAAGAAGCGCTTTCCTCGATAAGGCTGAGCATCGGCCGTAATACCACGGAAGGACAGATACGCAAAGCCGTCAGGGCCATTGCCGGGGCCTGGCAAAGCCTTATTCATGAATTGAGTGATTCCCGAATATAATGTTGAGCGGCATATTTTATGCCACTGTGAGGTTGACATGACACAGGTGGTTATGTATAAGAAAATAAGAAACACAAAGACAGAAAAGGGGGTATATGAAAAAAAGAGACGGCACGAGGCAGCTTATTACACATGAAGAACAACTGGTCTCCCTGAAGAGAATCGAGGGGCAGATACGCGGGGTTCAGAGGATGATTGAAGAGAAGAGATACTGCGTGGATATACTGACCCAGTTACATTCAATTGTGGGAGCAGTCTTGAGAGTGGAGGGAAAGATTCTCAGGAAACACCTTGAAGGATGTGTTACCGAGGCCCTGAGGGGCAGGTCAGAAGCCGAAAAACAGAAAAAGATAGACGAGATCATGGACTTGATTGTCAGGTTCAGGAAAACCGTTTAAACATTTATGGAGTGGGGAAAAGGCCGTTCTCCGTGGCGGTTAAGCGTGCCCGTTTCTGTTCTTTATCCTTTTACGGTCACGAATAACGGACACGACCCGCGGGCAAGTGTATGATAGACATTGCCATCTCTAAGATATATAATGACACATATGGTCACGGACACAGCGGTGGGCCGTGAAAGGCATCTGAAAAATCCGGCATGAACGCTTTAAACACGAACAGGTTAAAAATGCAAAAGAAAATCAGGCTATTGGTTTTGTCTCTGACATTGATCTTATCTGCCTTTATTATATTTTCTCATGTGGCGGATGCCCGGCGGCGCGGAGAGTATGCCCGTAGCAGTGCTTCAGCGCCGGATTTTATTGCCGAGGATGTTTATGGAAACAAGACGAGGCTCAGTGAGTTATGGAACAGAAAGCCTGTTCTCTTGGTCTTCCTGGCTACATGGTGCGGCTACTGTACCAGGGAACTCCCCGGTCTGAAGGCCTTTGCCGATGAACATCAGGAACGCATTAAGGTTGTGGCTGTTGACAGCGGAGAAAGCAAAAGGACGGTGATGAACTATATCAGAAGGAGGAAGATTGACTTCCTGACGCTTCTGGACGAAGACAGGGAAATCTGGCGACGATATCGGGTCAGGGCGACACCTACACATTTCTTGATTGACGGAGACGGAAAAATCATTGCCCGGCGTATTGGTTTTGCTTTCAAAAAAGACCTGGAGGCGATGCTGTCAATGGTGGAAAGGGAAGATTAGCCCTGTGCTGTTACAAACACGGCGGGCGGGCCTGCCGTAAAACCTTTACAATGCGATTTTATGATGTTCCACGGGAAAAAATATTACATAATCATTATTATTGTCTCTGCGCTGCTTATCACATACCTCCATTACTGGACCACTCCGAAAAACCATATCCTGCACAATATCCAGACCGAGCTTCATTACATACCCCTTTTGCTCGGAGCCGTTGTCTTTGGTCTCAGGGGCGCTGTACTGACGTTCATATTCATCACCCTCTTATATCTCCCCTACTTTATCACAAGCTGGTCGGACCCATTTTTATCCGTCATAAACAGGGTGCTCCACATACTGCTTTCAGGACTGATCTCCTCCCTTGCGGGCTTTCTTGTGGATCGCGAGAGAAAACAGCGGAGGCAGTCAGAAAAAGACCGGTATCTCGCCGATATAGGACGGGTTGCCACAACTATTGTGCATGACCTGAAGAACCCGCTTATTACAATCATGGGATTTGCAAGGCGCATAAAGGAAGGAAAGGGAAACACCGACCAGGCAGTAGAGGCCATAATCGAGTCGGCCGGGAATATGCAGAGGATGGTCTTTGATGTGCTGGATTTTTCCAAGCCTATCCGGCTGACTCTCGGAGAAGAAGATATCGGTGAGATTATCAACCGGGCATGTGATTCCTGCAAGACAAGGGCTGAAGGTGAAAAGGTGGCCCTGTCAGTCGACCTGCCGGATAAACCGCTAAAACTTCTGATCGACGGATTTCATATGGAAAGGGCCATTGTAAATCTTATAAATAATGCCATTGATGCATCCCGGGAAGGCGGGGAGGTGAAAATCAGCGCCGTATATGACAAAGATGCGCTGATTATCAGGATTAAAGATCACGGCACGGGAATGGACAAGGAAACCCTTGAAAAGATATTCATCCCGTTTTATACGACAAAAAGGGTGGGAACCGGCCTTGGAATGTCCATAGTAAAGAAGATTATAGAGGGTCATCAGGGCACGATTCGGATAAACAGCCAGCCGGGAGCCGGAACAGAGGCTGTAATAGAACTGCCATATGAATTAAGCGCTGATAAACCTTAACGGAGGGGAAAAGTTATGAAGAGAGATCCAATATGTAACATGGAGGTTGATGAAGGCAAAGGCATCACAACAGAATACGACGGGGAAATTTATTACTTCTGTTCCGAAGGATGCAGGGACAAATTTCTCAAGGAAAAATCCTCCAAGGTTCCGCGCACCTCTTATGATCTGATAATCATCGGGGGCGGGCCCGCAGGTTTGACCGCCGCTGTTTATGCGGCAACGCTCAGGATGGAGGCGTTTCTTATAACCATGAATCTCGGGGGACAGGCCATTGACAGACAGCACAAAGATAGAAAACTACATGGGATTTGATTTTATCAAGGGGCCTGAACTCATAGAAAAATTCCAGTACCAGTTGATACACTCCCACTATATAGACCATCTCATGAGCGAGGTTGAGAAGATCGAACAGGTTGACGGCGGATTCAAGGTCACGACGTCGGAGCTCAGTGAATATTTCACAAAGACGCTGCTGATCGCCACCGGGATGACAAGGAGAAAACTGAACGTACCAGGTGAAGAGGAATTTCAGAGAAGGGGCATCTTTTACGGAAACATTCAGGATCTCTCCTTTGTCCAGGAAGGTGATGCCGCAGTGATCGGAGGGGGAAACTCTGCACTGCAGATCGTTGAAAACCTCCATGGGATCGCAAAAAATATATATCTTATCACCGACTCCGGGCTCAAGGCCGACCCTATAGTGATTGAACGGGTTTCCGGGTTCAAAAACCTGCAAAGATATGACGGCTACAAGGTCGTGGAATTCACCGGGGAAAACACGCTTACAGGTATAACGGTGAGAAAAAAGGCTGAAGAAGAAACGATCAGCCTGCCCGTTAAAGGTGTATTCATAGCCATAGGCCTGCAGCCGAACTC
>JAADFS010000242.1:3428-3903 GCA_013152795.1 Deferribacteres bacterium | reverse complement strand
GACGCTGTCTCAGCCTGCTTTTTATCATCCCCGACAAGATAACGGACAAGGACGTTTGTGTCCAACCCTTTCACAATTGCCTATTTCTTCTTCCTGAAACGTTTTTTAACTGCCTGATTCATGTCTTCCACTGAAACGGCCTTTCTGCCGGTTTTACGGAGCGCCCCTTCCAGTTCCCTTACGTCAATTGTGGCCGGTTCTAAAACCACCCTTCCCTCTTTTTCAATAATGAAGTCAATCCGGTCGCCCGGATGAAGCTTCAGATGTTCTCTTATTTCCTTGGGGATTGTGGTCTGACCCTTGGATGTGATTGTTGCAAGCGACACGAATGTCTCCTTTCCGTTTTTTTATTTCCTTACTTTATGGTAAGGAAATATTCCACTCCCTGTCAAGCGCCGTGCATGTGCCCTGCAGTGGATACCGATATCCAGAGGGTGCAGTTGTCAGGGTTCAGGGTGCAGGAAAAACATAAAAT
>JAADFS010000242.1:0-3421 GCA_013152795.1 Deferribacteres bacterium | reverse complement strand
AACTCTGAACTTTGAACTTTGTTCCCCGCAACTCCTCTGCCCATTTATGCAACATTCACCTTACAGTGGCAAAAAAACATCGCCAGCGGGCAGGAGAGCCTGCCGGAAAAGCTTTATCTGCGATAGCTTCAGGAAATATTACGCACAGCATATTGACATCTTTTGGAACTTCACTCTCCGTTAATTCCTGCAATAAAGAGTTATTTCCAATATCTTATCGCTTTATAAAGGTTTTCCGGCAGGCTCTCCTGCCTGTTTATGCAACGTTAAGGTTAAGGCTGCCTTATTATCAGGCTCCGGCCGGTCATCTCCTGCGGTTTTTCGATCTCCATCAGCTCCAGCACAGTGGGGGCCACGTCGGCGAGTATGCCGCCGTCCCTGAGTTTCAGGCCCTTTTTCAACAGGATAAATGGCACGGGATTCGTGGTATGGGCGGTATGGGGATGGTCGTTGTCCATCATCTGCTCGCAGTTGCCGTGGTCAGCGGTGATTATGACGGTCCCGCCGAGGGAAGCGACCCTGCCGGCTATCTTCTCAAGACACCTGTCAATGGTCTCGCACGCCTTTACGGCCGCCTCCATAACCCCTGTGTGGCCTACCATATCCGGGTTGGCAAAGTTGAGAAGGACAAAATCATATGCAGAGCCGTCGAGTCTCTTCAGCAGCTCTTCCGTGACCGCATACGCGCTCATCTCCGGCTTCAGGTCATACGTGGCCACGTCCTTGGGAGAGGGGATGAGACACCTGTCCTCCCCGGCGAAGGACGTCTCTTCCCCGCCGTTGAAGAAATAGGTGACGTGCGCGTACTTCTCGGTCTCGGCGATCCTCAACTGCCTGAGGCCGCGCCTGCTTATGATTTCGCCGAATATATTGGTCAATTTAAGCGGCGGAAAGGCCGCGGGATAGGGGAAGTCCTCTTCATAAAGGGTCATCGTGACGTATGAGCTTAATTCAGGCGCCCTGCCCCTGTCAAAAAAGCTGAAGTCCCTGCCGGCCAGGGCCATTGTCAGCTCCCTTGCCCTGTCGGCCCTGAAATTGAAGAATATCACGGAATCCCGGTCCTGTATGGTTCCAACGGGACTGTCTCCCTCACAAATAACCGAGGGGGTTATAAATTCGTCGGTCTCGTTTATCTCATAGCTCTTTTCAACAGCCTCCACTGCCGAGCGCACCTTTCTCCCCTCTCCGAATACAAGCGCCCTGTACGCCCGCTCTATCCTGTCCCAGCGCCTGTCCCTGTCCATGGCCCAGTACCTGCCCGATACAGTGGCGATTTTAACCTGGGGTTTATCCTTGATAAATGCCTCAAGGTCCCTTATGTAGTCTATGCCGGAGGCAGGGGGTGTGTCTCTGCCGTCCATGAATGCATGGATGAACACCTTTTCAACCCCTGCGCTTATTCCCATATCGATCAGTGCATACAGGTGATTGATATGACTGTGGACGCCGCCGTCCGACACAAGGCCGAGCAGATGCAGGGCGCTGCTGTTTTCAACCGCGGCCTTCATTGCACCGGCAAGTGCGGGGTTCCCGGAGAGTTCCCCGTTTTTTATGGCCTTGTTTATCCTTGCATAGTCCTGGTAAACGATCCTGCCGGCCCCCAGGTTGAGGTGACCTACTTCGGAGTTGCCCATCTGCCCCTCGGGCAGTCCCACGGACTCGCCCGAGCACCCGAGGGCGGTATACGGGTATTCCTTCAGGAGGCCTTTATAAAAAGGGATGTCCGCCTTTTCAGTGGCGTCCCGTGCGGGATCATCGCCTATGCCCCATCCGTCGAGAACTATAAGCACGAAGGGATTCATTATTTCACCAGCATCTCAAGCAGCGCCTTCTGGGTGTGCAGCCTGTTTTCCGCCTGATCGATCACAACGCTCTGCGGGGAATCAAGCACATCGTCGGTTATCTCCTCTCCCCGGTGCGCAGGCAGGCAGTGCATGACGATTACGTCGGGTTTCGCAAGGGAGACGAGCCTGCGGTTTATCTGATACCCCCTGAATATCTTCTTTCTCCTCTCCACCTCGCGCTCCTGGCCCATGCTGATCCATACATCGGTGTAAAGCACATCTGCATCCCTTACAGCCTCTTCCGGGTCCGTGACGATCCTGACCCTGCCTCCCCCGGAGACGACCCTTGTATATATCCTGTTGTCAGGCTCATATCCCTTGGGGCATGCAATGACGAGTTCCACACCTGTCATAAGCGCCGCCTCCAGCAGGGAATTTGCAACGTTATTGCCGTCACCCACGTAAACGAGGCGCACGCCCCTGAGCCTGCCCTTTTTCTCCTTTATGGTGAGCATGTCGGCAAGGGCCTGGCAGGGGTGGTGCATGTCCGTAAGGCCGTTGATGACGGGAATCGTTGCATTGGCGGCAAGCTTTTCGATAGTGGTATGGGCATAGGTCCTCAGGACAATGCCGTGCAGGTACCTTGAAAGCACCCTTGCAGTGTCTTCGATGGTTTCACCCCTTCCGAGCTGCAGCTCCTGTGTGTTGATATAGATCGCCTGGGCACCGAGCTGGTATATGCCTGTCTGAAAGGATATCCTCGTCCTCGTTGATGTCTTGTCAAAAAGCAGGCCTATACTCTTACCCATAAGCGGGCAGGCCGAGCTGTCCGTGCCTGCCTTGAGGGCGGCCGCCCTCTCCAGAAGCGCGGCCAGTTCTTCGGGGGTGATGTCCGATAATGTAAGAAAGTCTCTTTTCATATCCTGTTACCACTGCCTCTCAAGAATATCCTCGAGCACATCGATAAGGTGGTCGATTTCTTTTTCAATAATTATAAGTGGAGGGGTGAATCGTAGCACATTGCCGCTCGTGCAGTTGATGAGGATCCCCCTCCTGGCGCATGCCTCGACGATCGGCCCCCCTGTTTTGGTCAGTTCCAGTCCGAGCATAAGGCCCATGCCCCTGACATCGATTATATCAGAAGGAAAGTCTCTTTTCAGCTTTTCGAGTTTATCAAAGAAATATTTCCCTGTACGCCGGCAGTTATCCAGCAGAAACCCGTCCTCAAGCAGTGTTTCAATGGTGGCCACGGCTGCAGAGCAGGCAAGCGGATTACCGCCGAAAGTGGAGGCATGGGAGCCGGGCTTGAATGACGCGGCCACATGGTCTTTCGCCAGTACGGCGCCTATTGCCACTCCGCCCCCGAGGCCCTTTGCAAGGGTGATTATGTCGGGTTCGACATTGAAGTGCTCGTACGCAAAAAACTTCCCTGTCCTCCCCATGCCTGTCTGTATCTCGTCGAGTATGAGCAGGAGCTTGTGCTCATCGCATATCTCCCGCACCCCCCTCAGATAGGATTCCGACGGCATCCTCACCCCACCCTCCCCCTGTATGGGCTCGAGCATGACGGCGCAGGTGTTGTCCGTAACGGCCTTTCTCAGCGCGTCTATGTTATTGAACGGCACATATCTGAATCC
>JAADFS010000241.1 GCA_013152795.1 Deferribacteres bacterium | reverse complement strand
CGGTCAAAGTCCTGTCTGAAGATTATAAACTTCGCCAGTTCCCTCGTGCTGAGGATTCCGGCGAGTTTCTCTGTCTCTTCAGCGTCGATTTCCTGAAGTTTCATGCGGCGCTCCCTCAGCCTTTTCATAATGCGCCGGAGTTTGTCCTCCCCGGCGGTCTCTACAGACCTCCTGAGTTCCCTCATGTCCCTTCTGATGCCCCGCTGAAGCGCCAGCCTCTGTTTGTCGTACCGGTTTATGACCGGAAACAGCCTCGATGCGGTTTCCTCATCAAGATCAAGCCGCTGTGTGAGCCTCCACATTTTCAGTGTCTCTATCCTCTTCCACGTCTTTTCGATCCGTTCTTTCGGCGGCCGGTTCTTAAAATCTTCCGGGGGGCGGCTGAATCCCGGAGCCGCCGGCAGGGACAGGGCCAGTACAAGTAATATACAGAAAATGTATCTTCTCATAAAACACCTCCATTGGTATCTTTAATCTTTAGTTCCTCGTACAGCATATCCATTTCCCCGGGGCCCATATAGGCCAGCTCCCGCAGGAATGAATCCTCATCCAGGTATACATCCCCTTCTTCGATATCTCCGGCAATCGATGGTATGTCATCCGGTGTCAGGGCGCTGAGGTCATAGTCACGGCCGCCGGGGAAAAAGTCGGGATCGCTGAATGCATACAACTCATCCGCGTCTTGTGTATGCATCGTATGATAAAAGTACCCGGCTGCCAGGACCGCTACAAGTATTGCCGCGAATGCAAAACGGGGAATAAATCCCGGAAGGGTTCTTTTCTTTTTTTCATGTTTTTCATGAACCTGTGCCCTGACTCTCTGAGAGAGTGTTTCAAAGAACATACCGTCCGGTTCAGGCGGATGGTCTTTTTTCATTGCCCTCAGCAGGGAAAACTCTTCCCTGCATTCAGGACACGTCTTCAGATGTTCGCTGACCTCTTCAGGCATCGAGGCTTTCCCGAGATATTCGGGAAGACGGTCTTTTATTTCATTATGACTCAATCCCATATCCCCTCTCTTTTAAAAGCTCCCTGATTTTTTTCATGCCGTTATGGTAATGGGCCTTGACAGCTCCCTCGGTGCATTGCATCACCTCTGAAGTTTCCCGTACGGACAGTCCTTCATACACCCTCAGGATTACGGCTGTTTTTTGTCTTTCAGGAAGCTGCAGCAATGTCTTCCGGAGGTGGAATTTCTCCTCCCTGTCTATCATCGCCGACAGTACGCTGCCCTTGCCGGCATGGAGATTTTCATTGATCTCCACTGTCGCCGGGTCTTTTTTTCTCACGTGATTCAGGCAGGTGTTTACCGCTATCCGGTAAAGCCATGTATAAAAGGCGGAGTCCATTCTGAAGCCGCGGATGTTCCTGAATGCCTGAAGGAATGTCTTCTGTGTCACATCCTTTGAATCCTCGATATTCCCTGTCATCCTGTAGGCAAGGGCGTATATTTTTTTCTGATATTTCATCACCAGCTCCTCAACGGCGCAGTCATCGCCGTCTGCATATCTCTGTATTAACCTTGCGTCTTCATCCATCTGTAATAATTAGACGGCTTACGATAAAAAAGGTTTATATGGGAAAGTCAGGATAGAAATTTCAGGGTGCCCCGAATTTTCGGTTATCTGCTATAATTTCTGCTATAATTATAGTAATTTTGTTCAGGAACAAAGGAACCATGGTTATTATAAAACTATAATCTCTGATCCACCCGAAAACATAATTGTAATATCATATGGTTGACACAAGAGATAGCCTTCCCATTGATACGCGGTTGCTCAGTGAAGCTGTTATTGAATTAAACATCACGCGCCATAATGTGTCCATCTATCCTGCAAACCATCCCATAGTGGAAAAGTCGTTAAACAAGGCCTTCCGCCTCCTGCAGAAGCTTTTTGAGCTGAGAAACGAGATAGCCCTTGCCGTTGCAAAAGACACCCTTATTATAGACAATTACGCCCTTGACAAACAAAACCCTGTTTACAGGGAATTCGCCATCAGTCTAAGCAGCAAGAGCATAGCGTCCGTAACATTTGTCAACGGACTGACAAAAGAGGAGTTATGCTCGTTTCAGGACTTTATATCGGTAAATATCAAGAACTCCTCCCCGCAGGACGTTCAGGATCTGCTCAGGGAATATTCGCTGCCCCATATCAGAATAACCTTTATAGACTATTCGGTATTCACCCTGGTTGAAGGGACGAAGGAACGGGGGGACAGGGAGGTCTCTCTCTGGGAGCAGTACATATACGGCCTGCTTGAGGGAAGGCTGCAGAGCGAGGACACCCCTGATGTGATACAGGGCATACCGCCTGAGAAGCTCGCCGGACTGATAAACAGGACGCCCCTGCATAAAATCAAGAGAGAAAGCTACGACAGGGTGATCACCTCCTATGTAAGGTCATCTTCCGAAAGGGCATTCTCAGCCAAAGACCTCAAGAAGCTCCTCGATTTCATCAACGAACTCAGGCCGGAATTAAAACGGCAGTTTCTCTCCTCGGCGGTCACCGCAGTGTCGAAAGACATCGATTCGGTCGCCAAGTCCCTGGGTGACATGTCCGTGGATAATGTCATAGACCTGCTCAGCACCATTAACGAGCAGATGGTGGTCATCCCCGAGGCGCTGAAGAACATCCTCGATAAATTCTCCCGGGTTTACCAGGGGGATTTTGAGGGCCCGACATTCGGAGGGGCCCGTATCGAGGACGACATTCTGCTTTCCGCGGAGATCACCAACCTGTTGGGAGACGCTGATTTCAAGACATTTGTAACCGATTCATACGAGGATGAGATTCAGCGCATTCTGAAATCCGATGCAAAAAAATTCAATACCGAATGGATAAAGGAATGGGAGTCGCAATGGAGCGATGAATATATCGAGGAGGTCTTCAACCAGATTGTCCAGGAGGTTATCTTATCCGACAAGACAGACGAGATATCCAGGGATGAATATGAGGTCTTCATCAAAATCATGAAGGAGCAGGTAGAGCAGTTTATAAATACGGGCAGGTATAAACAGGTACTGAAGACATTCAGTGTCCTGGAATCCGACACGGCAAAAAAGATGTTTCCGGACCTGGCCGCCGAGGCCATTGAGTATTTTCATTCCACGGAATTCATCTCCCAGGTCGTCAATTCCTTCAGGATCATAGGAAGGGAATCACGGGAGGAGGCCTTTCAGCTTTGCAGATATTACGGAGAAAAGATAATACCGCTGCTGATGTATGCCCTTATTGATGAAGAATCGCAGTCGGTCAGGAGATTTATCCTCAGCCTCACGACACTCTTCGGTGACAAGGCCGCTGCCGAGGCGGTAAAACGACTTGACGACAGCAGGTGGTTTGTCCAGAGAAACATGCTTTTCATCCTCAATGAATGCGGCAGCAAAGAGGCCCTCAGAAAGGTCAGGCCGTTCTGCAATCATGAAAATCCCAAGGT
>JAADFS010000240.1 GCA_013152795.1 Deferribacteres bacterium | reverse complement strand
ACACTGAATGTATTTCAGCTACCAATAGGCTATGTCACAGGCACTGCCCTCAGCGGAGGTGACCTCCAGCCCCTTTCAGGCTGGAATGTAGAATTGTGGCAGATTGATCCAACAGGGAGAAAGGATGCTCAGGGGAATCCAATTACTTATATATGGAAGGCAACTACAGCCAGGGATGGTTCATTCTCCTTCCCCGGTATCTCTGTCGGTGAATTCAGGATCGTTGTGGAGAAGTCAGCAGGAGGAAAAAGCCTTGGAAGCTCAACCGTAAAGAGCAGGCTTACACAGGATGGTGAGGTAGTGGATATACCTGTGGTGGTGAACTTGGTCGAGGAACCAAAGGGCAACATAAGTGGCATTGTGTATAACCCTGACGGCACATTAGGGGCTGATACAAAGGTATGCATTAAAACCTGCAATCCCGATGAGACCCTTGGAATTACCACCACAGACGAGCAGGGTATCTTCTCATTTATGGATATGCCTCTGGGTAGATACAGACTCATTGCCGAGTCACAGACTACACACGATACGAGCCAGGCAGTGGTGGATGTCTCCTATGAGGGGGAGACAGCGACCATTACAATGACCCTTGCCGGTCTTGGCACGATCACCGGCTATGTGGAAAGAAGCGACGGCACTACAGCATCGGGTGCAGAGATAAGGCTCAGTTCATCGCCTCCTGCCTGCGAGATAACCATAGATAAACCCTACTGTGTGGTCTATGCAGACTCAGATGGTATCTTCCGGTTCAACAGTGTCCCGGCAGGCAGATTCACCATTGATGCCATTGACCCTGTAACCACTTACAAGGGGTCTATGAGTGACACACTTGATCCGGGAGAGACAAAGGATATAAGGATTGTGCTTCAGGCAACAGGCTCGGTCACAGGGAGGGTCCTCTTTTCTGATGGCAGGCCCGCCGGTGAGGTGACAATCGTCCTGAATCACAGGGAAGAATATCTAACCCTCTATAAAGTAAGCAGAACTGACGGCACCTTCTCCTTCCCTGCTGTTCCCGCAGGCCAGGTGGATGTCTCCTTTGAAGACCCTGCAGGTATCGGTGTGGCAGAAAAGACGCTAACTGTCCTTGGTGATGAAGACATAGGGGATGTGATACTCGATGACACACGTCCTGAGGTAGCCTCTGTTGAGCCTATAGCAGGTGCAAGGGATGTGCCCCTTGATAAGGTAATCCGGATCACCTTCTCTGAGCCTGTACTCCCCGGCACGGTGAACCAGGATACAGTCAGGATTATAAGAGATGATGGGACAGTAGTTCAGGGCATCATTGAAGTGAGTAGCGGAGATACACTCATCACCTTTATCCCTCTTGAGCCATGGAGGGATGAGACAAGGTACACAATCAGGCTCAATGCCAATCCACCCTTTGATGAGATGGATATAGACCACAGCGGTTATATAGACAGGAATGAGGCAGGGAATAACTACGGCGTGCTTGTCAGGTTTGATGAGTATGATACGGATGGAAGCGGATATCTGAGCAGGAACGAATACTTAGCAGGCATACAGGACGGGTACGGTCATGTGATGGAGAGGGAGTTCACTTCATCCTTTACCACTGTGGATATCACACCACCTTCTGTTGTTTCAATAGACCCTGCTCCCGGCACAGGAGGAGTGTCGGTTGAGGGTGTTATAAGGATAAGTTACTCGGAGCCGATTGATCCTCAGGCATTCACAGGGCCTGCTATTACTGTCACTGCAAACGGCACTCCTGTGGAGGGAAGGCTGGACATGATCCATGGCAATACCGGCGCTGTATTTACTCCGCTCTATCCATTGAGTGAAGATACCACCTATCATGTAACCATACTCCCTGCAACAGACCTCTCAGGCAATGTCCAGACCGAGGGACTCTCCTATGACTTCACCACCACAGACCGTACACCACCGGAGATAACAGGACTCATCCTCTCAGGTAATGGCACAGTGATTGAAGGCGGAACCGCCTCAGTCACAGCGGATACAGGGACGGAATTTGATATATCATTTGTGGACTTTTACATAAACGGCTCTCTTGCCTATACGGACAGGCAGCCACCCTTTGAGATGCTCTTTACCTCAGAAGGGCTCGGGGCGGCCGGTGACACAATAAATGTATCTGCTGTTGCCACTGATACATCAGGCAATCGCGGCTCATCGATTGAAGGGACATTTACCATAGTTGAAGACTCAGCACCTGTGGTGAGCATCCTCTCGCCGGCAACAGGGCTTGAGGCGGATACAGGCTCACGTGTGGAGGTGAGGGTAAGGGCTGAGGATGACCTTGGTGTTACAGAGATCACTTACCAGGCAATAGGTGGTGAGTATCCTGCATTCGGTTCGGCAGTGACAGATCCTGTCTCCACACCTGTGGAGAGTGATTTTGCCTTTTACGTACCGATTGATGCATCGCCCGGCTCAGTGATAACTGTAAAGGCGTCAGCCCTTGATACAAAGGGCCAGGAAGGCAGGGCTGTGCCGGTGGATGTGATAGTGAAGGATGCCACCCCACCCTCTGTATCCATCACAGGGCTTACCACTGGTGAAAAGGTAAAACCGGGTGATGAGGTCACTGCCGTGGTCACCGCCGGTGACAACGGCAGGATATCAGGTGTCACCTTTGATGTAACAGGCGCCGCAGTCTATCATGAGAGCCGTGATATAACACCTGCACAGGGCTCTCTTGTAACGAGTTTTACCTTTACAATATCACCCTCGGTGAGACCCGGTGATACCATTACCCTCAAGGCTACTGTCAGGGATGAGGCAGGGCTTGAGACCACATCCAGCGGGGTAATCATCTCTGTGGCAGACACCATACCGCCTGTGGTTGACTTGAGGACAGAGACAGGAAGCATCTATGTCTCCCCTGGAGAGGTGGTGAATATCATTGCCGCTGCCACAGACGAGATCGGAGTTACAGAGGTAAGCCTCAAAGCATCCGGTGCATTTAATTTCTCAGACACCAAACAGGTCTCACCCCCACTGGGCAGTGCTGAGGTGGTCTTTACCATAACCATACCTCCAACCATAGGTGATGGAGATATCATAAATCTCGAAGCCCTGGCAAGAGATATAGCAGGCAATATAAGCGACCCTGCAACACTCACACTCACAGGCAAGAGCCTGCCGGGGGTAACAATGCCTGCATCAATAATCATGCCGGCGGGTGATACGGAGGATGTAACCCTCACCCTCTCGACCCAGGCACCACAGGGTGGCTTGAGGATCGACCTTGAGAGTGAAGACCCATCCATTGCCTATGTTACACCTTCGATTGTGATCCAAGAAGGAGAGACCTCTGCTGCATTTACTGTCAGTGCCCTTACCGGCGGTACAACCATCATCAATGCCTATATTGAGGGCACAAAGGCAGGGAGCATGACCGTGACTGTGAGGGGAGGGGTTATCACAGGTACTGTATATAATCCTGA
>JAADFS010000239.1 GCA_013152795.1 Deferribacteres bacterium | reverse complement strand
GGCAGTGAAAAAACTGAAAACCAGCCTAATTTTTTCATGACGGCCATGATGAATGGTTGCTCTCTGCATTTTAAAGGCGACAGGAAGTCCTTAATGTTGCATAAACCGACAGGGGAGCCTGCCGGAAAACCTTTATAAAGCGATGGGATATCGGAAATAAGTCTTTATTGCAGGAAATAACGGAAAGTGAAGTTCAAAAAGACGTCAATGTGCCGTGCGGAATATTTCCTGAAGGTATCGCAGATAAAGCTTTTCCGGCAGGCTCCCCTGCCCGCATGCGGTATTTTTATGCCACTGTAAGGTTTTTTATCCTTTTCCTTAAAGCTGCAACACCGAGAAAGCCACTCCCGAGTAGTAGCAGTGTTGAAGGCTCTGGAACTGGAGCTGGAGCTGGAGCTGCTGTTACATTTAAGGATATTCCTCCTACATTGTCATAGTAAGGTCTATCCGCAATAAAAAAATCTACGGTTGTATCAATGGAAAGCGTAAAGCTGCTATTTATTGCATTAGCGAGTGCCAGATAGGGAGTTGCATACCTGATACCATCGTAATAGGTAACAGCAGCAAATTCACTTGAACTTAACGAATAGGCATTAATCCATCCGGTCCTGCAGTTTGCCCCTGAACTGTCACACCCGTAAGTATATCCCCATGCATTCCATGCATTATAAATACCCCCATCTGCAATTCCTATGGGTGTTACCTCGTATGTTCCCTTCGTCAAAAAGAGAGACACTGGATTACTCGTGGTATTATACCGCGCGTTAAGATCGATAATTGTAGCGTTTGCAGTGTTAATGTTTGTTACTATGAATAACGCACCTAAAGCAAGTAAGATTGTTTTAAGTTTATTGCTTATACCCATTTTATTTCCCTCCCGTTTATTTTTGAGTTGATTTCTGTTTTCAGACTATTATTGTAAGAAAAATATAGCAAAAATTACGCCATTCTTAACCACTTGTAATAAAAGCATTTTCAAAATTAAACCAACTGATAAAGTGTAAGATTATCCGAACTGTGTAAGGTGGACCGACATTTCCATTTTCTGATTTTCGGGTACAAACGCGGATATTTTTGCATGATAACTTGTTTGTGTATTAGTCTTGGATTTGGTAAGAATAATTTGTTGGTTCATCTACATGCGGGAAGCTCGTCTGATTGGCAACTCCACCCTCTCCCTTGCCCGCAGGCGATGTTTTTATGTAAAAAGAAGGTGTCATACTTTGGTTGTCTGCTCACGATAGCGGTCACAAAAGGTTTTTACCCTTTCCTTTATCTCATCCCGCGCCCTTCTGAATGCATTCATGATCTCTTCTTCCGTACCCACAGTGCCTACAGGGTCTTTAATCGGCCAGTGTATCCTTTTTATCTCCGGCGGTGTCCTGGGACACAGCGCCTCTGCATGCCCGCAAAGGGTTATAATAACGTCCATGCGCCCGAGCAGGTCTTCATCAATCGCCTTTGATGTCTGACCTGATATGTCAATGCCCGCCTCCTTCATGACGGCTGCCGCCCTGGGATTAACACCGGCAGGCGCAAGCCCCGCGCTGTATGCCTCGATCACGCCCCTGCCGAATTCTCTTGCAAACCCCTCGGCCATCTGTGAACGGCAGGAGTTGCCGGTGCACAGGAACATCACCCTTTTCTTTTTCATCATAATGGGTCAACCCCCTTTACACGGCAGTGCTGCGCCGGAAAATACTTTCTCTGAAAATACAAGGCAACATTCACCAGACCGATCAAGACGGGCACCTCCACCAGCGGGCCTATGACGGCGGCAAAGGCAGCGCCTGAATTTATTCCAAAGACCGCCACCGCCACGGCGATGGCAAGCTCGAAATTGTTGCTGGCCGCGGTGAACGACAGGGAGGCGGACTTTGCATAGTCCGTGCCCAGCTTTCCGGCTATGTAAAATGATACAAAAAACATCGCCACAAAATAAACAAGAAGCGGCACTGCGACCCTGACGGCATCAAGGGGAAGCTGAACAATGACATTGCCTTTAAGGGAGAACATGACCACAATGGTGAAAACCAGGGCGATCAGGGTAATGGGGCTGATGCGCGGGATAAATACCCCCTCATACCAGGAGATACCCCTGATTTTTATCAGGACAAAACGCGTCATTATCCCTGCGATAAAAGGGATGCCGAGATAAATAAACACGCTCTCGGCAATCTGCCTCATCGTCACATCCACTATCGCACCCCTGAAGCCGAACCATGCGGGCATGACGGTTATGAAGACGTATGCGTAGACAGAGTAGAAAAGAACCTGAAAGACTGAATTAAATGCCACAAGCCCTGCGGTGTATTCCGCATCAGCGCACGCCAGGTCGCTCCATACAATCACCATGGCGATGCAGCGCGCAAGCCCGATCATTATGAGCCCCACCATGTATTCAGGGTAATTATGGAGAAACAGTACAGCGAGGAAAAACATGAGCACAGGACCGATCACCCAGTTCTGAAGCAGTGACAGGCCGAGAACCTTTTTATCCTTAAATACCCTTCCAAGCTCTTCATACCGTACCTTGGCAAGCGGGGGGTACATCATGAGTATAAGACCGACAGCAATGGGAATGTTTGTTGTGCCGGCACGGAAGGAATTGATAAACGGCTCCACGCCGGGTAACAGGTAGCCGGCTCCCACCCCTGCGCCCATGGCCAGGAATATCCACAGGGTCAGGTAACGATGCAGAAAAGACAGATTCTTTGCGCCATGTCCTGAGGTCATTTTCTTCCCGCGCCCCTTAGCATTTTCTCTTTCTTTTTATCTTCACGCCGGACATACCACCGGTTTTTTCAAATATCCCAAGCAGTAGGAATCTTACAAACATATCCGATTCCTCCAGCGAGTAATGAATCCACCGGCCGTTCCGCCTGTCCTTTATCAGCCCTGCCTCCTTGAGCAGGCCGAGATGAAAGGATACGTTCGGCTGTGTCATGTTCAGGGCGGCGGTAATGTCACAGACGCATAATTCTCCGTCTCTGAGGAGCCCGAGTATCTTCAGCCTTGTCTCTTCTGATAATGCCTTGAAAATCAGCAAAAGTCTCTCCATGCAACCCACTCCTGATATATAGATATTATTTTATAAAATAATTTTATTATAACTGAAAAATTCACATTAAATCAAAAATATATAAATAATTATTTATGTTTATTCCGGCTTGTCCGAATTGTCATTTCCATGTGCCTGGGAATAAAGTTCACCTTCCAGTGGCATAAAGATATCGCATGCGGGCAGGCCCTCCTGCCGCTTTGTGTAACATTAAAGTGCAGAGTTCAGGGTACAGAATAAAATCTTCCTCTTGACGAAACTATCCTTTTATTGTAATATTCGAATATTAGAATATACTGATTCCTCTCCGGACAACCAACGCCGCCTGCAGCGGCAAAGGAGAAACAATATCATGAAAGATCTCGATTACCGGAAGAAGGC
>JAADFS010000238.1 GCA_013152795.1 Deferribacteres bacterium | reverse complement strand
ACTTACCGCCACCGGCAGCTTCAGCTCATGCTGCACTCCCTCCGCGGTAATATCGGAAACATTCAGCCGCATATCAAAGACCTTCCGAATTCAAGTTTGACTTTAAATTATAAGGAGTGTTCAGGTTGATTGTCAATCAAATTTCATGCTGATGTCTGCTGCAGGGGCTGAATGTGTGAGGGCGCCTACGGATATTATATCCACTCCGGCCTCCGCAATGCTCCGCACGTTTCCGGGATTTATGCCGCCGGAGGCCTCAATCACTATGCCCGGATCACTGCTCCGGATAACGGCCACCGCTTTCTTAATCTTCTCCACCGGCATATTGTCGAGCATGATAACATCAGCGCCGGCTGAAAGCGCCTCTTTTACCTCAGTGAGGTTTTTCACCTCCACCTCTATCTTTAACAGGTGCGGAACCCTTGAGCGTGCAAGCTTCACCGCCCTTGCCGTTCCGCCGGCGGCGGCAATGTGATTGTCCTTTATCAGCACGCCGTCGAAGAGCCCGAAGCGGTGGTTGTCACCCCCGCCCGCCCTGACCGCATACTTATCAAAAAACCGGAGGCCGGGCGCGGTCTTCCTCGTGTCGGTTATCTTTACCCCGAGACCTGTTACCGCCTTGACGTATCTGTCCGTCAGGGTCGCTATGCCCGACATCCTCTGAAGCAGATTAAGCGCGGTCCGTTCAGCCGCAAGCAGGCCCGCCGTACCGCCGCTTATCCTTGCAATGACGTTTCCTTTCCTCACCCGCCTGCCTTCCTTTTTGAGGGAAGTGAATCTGATGCCGCTGTCCGCCAGCCTGAACAGCCTCTCTGCAAAAGGAAGGCCTGCAAGCACAAAATCCTCCTTCGCAAGCAGCACCGCGCGAGATGTATGGCCTTCCGGGATCAGCGAAGATGTGGTTATATCGCCGCAGCCGGTATCCTCTGCGAGCGCACGCCGCAGAACAGTATCAATGTCGCGGCTAAGCATCCCCTGATTTTCCCCATTCCCTGAGCTTGTCGATACTGTTCTGGATTGCATTCAGCTTTTCAAGGTAGCTATTGTACCTCGCCCTGTTTTCCTCTATAACCGCCTTCGGCGCCTTGTTCATGAACTCCTTGTTGTGCAGTTTCCTCTTGACAAATGCGAGGTTCTCCTCGGTCTTGCTCAATTCCTTGTTCAGCCTGTTTATCTCTGCATCAATATCAATAAGCCCCTCAAGGGGAACGAATATCTCCATCGCCGGCTTAATCGCGGTGGCCGCATTCTGCGGCGGTTGTATATCGCGGCCTATCCTGATGTCACCGGCACGGGCAAGCTTGGCGATATGAGATATATTTTCATTCAGTATATCCTGCGCGCCGTCCGAGGCCTTTATCAGGGCCTTAAGCTCGACAGAGGGGGAAATATTAAGCTCGCCCCTGATGCTCCTGATGGCAGAGACGGCATCCATTATAACCTCCATCTTCTCCTCTGCGTCCCTGTCCTCAATACCGTCTTCAGCAGTCGGGTACCTGCGTATGCAGAGGCTGTCCACCTCTTTTCCGACCGGCATCTGCTGCCATATCTCCTCGGTTATGAAGGGCATGAAAGGATGCAGGAGCGCCAGCGCAGCTTCAAACACATACACAAGCGTGCTGATTGCGGCGGCCCTGGCGTTTTCGTCGCCGCCGTAAAGCCCGGGCTTTATCATCTCAACATACCAGTCGCACAGCTCGTGCCATACAAACCTGTAAAGGGCGCCGGCTGCGTCATTGAACCTGTACTCATCGAGCGCCCTGTTGACTTCCGAGCAAACCCCTGACAGGCGGCTGAGAATCCATTTGTCGGCAAGGCTGAGCGCCGCTGCCGGATTCGCCGTGCAGAGCTCTTTCACTGGTGCAACCACGGAGCCTTCCTTTACGTTCATTGATATGAATCTTGCCACATTCCATATCTTGTTCATAAAGTGCCTGTAACCCTCAACCCTCTTTTCCGAGAACTTGATGTCCCTGCCCTGGGCTGCATAGGCCGCAAGCGTGAACCGGAATGCATCGGTCCCGTAACGGGCTGTCGTCTCCAGGGGGTCCACCACATTGCCCTTGGACTTGCTCATCTTCCGGCCCTCGGCATCCCTGATAAGGGCGTGGATGTAGACGTCCCTGAACGGCTCTTTCTTCATGAATTTAAGGCCCATCATTATCATGCGGGCGACCCAGAAAAAGAGGATGTCAAAGCCTGTTATCAGGACACTCGTGGGATAAAAGGTTCTCAGGTCATCCGTATCATCAGGCCACCCGAGAGTCGAAAACGGCCACAGGGCCGATGAAAACCATGTATCAAGAACGTCCTCGTCCTGCTCCAGGGCCTGTGAACCGCAGTGTGGGCACCGGCCGGGGGTATCCACGGATACGACAATTCCGTTTTTCGCCCTGCATTCGTCGTTTTTCATGTCCCGGCAATACCAGACCGGAATCCTGTGTCCCCACCATATCTGCCTCGATATGCACCAGTCCTTTATATTTTCCATCCAGTCAAAATAGCTGTTCTCCCACCCGGACGGAATTATCCTGACCCTGCCGTCCTGTACGGCCTCTACGGCCTCCTCTGCAAGGGGCTTTATCCTTACAAACCACTGCTTGGACAGATAGGGCTCGACAACGGTCTTGCACCGGTAGCAGTGTCCGACCGCCATATCATGGTCAGTGACCTTCAGGAGCCTGCCCGATTCCTTCAGGTCATTAATGACATTCTGCCTGCACTCAAACCTGTCCTGTCCCCTGTAAGGCCCCGCTTCATCGGACATCTTTCCGTCGCCTGTCATTATCTTCACAAACGGCAGGCCGTGCCTCCGCGCGATTTCAAAGTCATTGGGGTCATGCGCGGGGGTCACCTTTACAGCGCCGGTGCCGAACGAGGAATCCACGAATTCATCCGCTACTATGGGTATCTCCCGGTTCAGGAGCGGCAGTCTCAGCATCTTTCCCACAAGGTCTTTATAACGCTCGTCCTCGGGGTGGACGGCAACCGCCGTATCACCGAGATACGTCTCGGGCCTTGTGGTTGCAACCGTGATGTATCCCTTCTCGTGCGCAAAATCATATCTGATGTAATAGAGCCTGCCCTGGATGTCCTCGTGCTCGACCTCGAGGTCAGACAGCGCGGTGTGGCACCTCGGGCACCAGTTGATGATATAATCGCCCCTGTAGATAAGGCCCTCTTCATAGAGCCTCACAAAGACCTCCCTGACCGCCCGGGACAGCCCCTCATCAAGGGTAAACCTCTCCCTGCTCCAGTCGCATGAGGCGCCCATGCTCTTGAGCTGGTTTATTATGGTGCCACCGTAGAGCTTCTTCCATTCCCACACCTTTTCGATAAACTTCTCCCTGCCTAGGGTATGCCTGTCCATGCCCTGCTCCTGAAGGGCCTTTTCAACCACATTCTGCGTCGCAATGCCCGCGTGGTCCGTCCCGGGCAGCCACA
>JAADFS010000237.1 GCA_013152795.1 Deferribacteres bacterium | reverse complement strand
GACGTAAGGAGAAGACATGAGTGCAAGGGTATTGATTATTATGGGCAGTGATTCTGATTTGCCGGTGATGGAGGCTGCGGGAAAGCTCCTGAAGGAGTTTGGTATTCCATACAGGCTCACCGTCTCATCGGCTCACCGTACCCCGGAGAGGACGGTCACGATTGTAAGGGACGCCGAGGAAAGCGGCGTGGAGGTGATCATTGCGGGCGCAGGGGCTGCCGCGCACCTGGCCGGCGTGATAGCCTCCCATACAATACTCCCTGTAATAGGCGTGCCTGTGGATTCGTCCCCCCTCAGGGGCGTGGACGCCCTTTATTCAACGGTCCAGATGCCGCCCGGCATCCCGGTCGCTACAATGGCAGTGGGCAAGGCCGGCGCAAAGAACGCCGCCATCCTGGCGGCTCAGATTTTGGGCATCAGGGACAGCAGGATTGCCGGTGTGCTTAAAGAGTACCGCAGGAAAATGGTCAGGGAAGTGGAAGAAAAGGCTAAAAAGGTTGAGGAGAACGGTTAAACGGCTGTTTATGCAAGATTAAGGTTATAATGACTTATTCATAGTGGCTCCACATGCGGATAACTTTTATTGTTTTGATATCCTTCAGAACCTGATACACCAGACGATGCTGAATATTGATTCGGCGGGAATAGGCTCCGGACAGGTCTCCCACCAGTTTCTCAAATGAAGGGGTCCGGCTGAAGGGGTCTTCTTTCAGGATCTCCAGAAGTTCTTCCGCTTTTGGACGAAGCCCGGCTGCCGACAGTTTTTTGGCATCTTTCTGTGCCTGTTTCGTAAAGACCAACTGCCAGCTCACCACTTAATATTTTTGCTGCATTTTTCTACAGGAGTTTTCAGCCCTTTCCGTATCGACTCCCTCATCCCCGGAATTGAAAGCAGATAAAGCGTCTCCTGTATCGCCCGCCAATCGTCTTCAGAAATAAGTATCGCATTGTTTCTTTTGCCCGTAATCTGGATCGGCTCGTGGGAAGACGCGGCTTCATCCAGTAGTTTGTATAACTTTGCCCGTGCTTCACTTACTGACAATGTAGTCATATTTTCACTCCTTAAATTAACGTACCACATTACGTACGATATGTCAAATGAGCAGATAAGCAGTATCTTTCCGTTAATAATCAGTACATCCTGGGTTTCTCGATCTCCATGACAGGATAACCACCCTTGAAGATGCGCACGTCTCCTGTCGACTGTGAGACAGTGACGGCTATGGCACTCGTGATAGTCGTTATGGCGGCCGCACTGTAATGCCGGCTCCCCCAGCCCTGCGGCAACTTCTGTGGGATTAATTCCACTTTCAGGAACGCACCGGCGGTCTCAACAGTCCCGTCCCTTTTGATGATAAAGGCTCCGTCCAGTTGAGCAAATTCCTTGATGGTCTCTTTCAGTTCGGGATTGAGGATATTTCTTTTTTCCTCCGGATACCCCTTGAAGGGGTTCAGGATCATCTGGCGCACATGCTCCATCACCTCTTCGGCATCACCGATAACAAAAGATGTGCCGACAGCCTTGCCTTCCCGGCCTTCGTTTGCGATCTCAACCGCTATGCGGACGACTTCCTCGAAAACCTTGGGGTCAACATCCTTCGTGAAGTCTATTATCCTGTCGGAGGTGAGCATCTCGAATTCCTTGCCGATCTCCATCACCACCATGGTATCCAGAAACCCGAAGCGGGGTATCCCCGACAGGCAGACAATATGATCGCCCTTTTTTAAAAGATTCTCCGAGACAGCCATCATTACAGCCACCTTGATCTGTCCCATCCTCGTCAGGGGGATGTTAGGCACAAGCAGCACCTTACCTGCGCTTTTTTCCACTTCCTTGAATATCTTCTTGGTTCTGGCGACAAGGAAGATATCAAAGACTTCTTTCTGGCCTTGCCCGTGAATGACTTCAACCGAAGGGCATACATCGGCGTATATGAACAGGGCCTTGGCCTTGATCTCCCTGCATAACTCAAATGACTTCTTGAGTATGGAGGTGCTTATTTTCTGATTCTGGTTCATTGACTCTGTTGACATATTAACCTTACAGTGACATAAAGACATCGCCAGCGGCAAGGGAGGCTGCCGGAAAAGCTTTATCTGCGATACCTTCAGGGAATACTCCGCACAGCATATTGACGTCTTTTTGCAATTTCATTTCCGGTTATTTCCTGCAATAAAGAGTTATTTCCGATATCCCATCGCTTTATAAAGGTGTTACGGCAGCCTCCCTTGCCCGCGTTTATGCAACATTTAAGATTAATCAGCTCCTGCTGTCTGACTGCAGGCCTGCTGTTCAGGCATTTTTTTAAAATTATACCATGCAACAGAAAAAGGTGACAGCCTGAGCTTTCAACATTTTGAAATAAATTGAGCAAGCATATAAAATATTCATGATATTTCACATTATGGTGAAGGAGAAAGGAGGCTTTATGAGGTCTTACAGCACGGCTGTCGCCCTGTTTCTTATGATGCTATTCCTGGCCGGTTCCGCCTTTGCACAGCCGATACACAGAAAGTTTACGGAAGAGGAGATAAAGAAAATGGCGGAGACCACCGCAATTATCGAAACCAGGTTCGGAAATATCAAGCTCAGGTTTTTTCCTGATGTCGCGCCCAATCACGTGAATAATTTCATAGAACTTGCCAGAAAGGGATTTTATGACGGGACGGTCTTTCACCGTATTATCCCCGGCTTCATGATTCAGGGCGGAGACCCGAACTCAAAGGGCCCTGACAGGGCAAAGTACGGCACGGGCAATCCGGGCTACACACTGAAGGCTGAATTCAATAACAGGCCGCATAAGAGGGGTACTCTCTCCATGGCAAGGTCTTCCGACCCTGACAGTGCAGGCTCGCAGTTTTTCATATGCGTTGCGGATGCGCCGTATCTTGACGGCAAGTACACTGTTTTCGGCGAGGTTGTATCGGGAATGGATGTAGTGGACAGGATAGTCAACCAGCCGAGGGACAGGCGCAACAATCCCTATGACCGCGTGGAGATGAAGATCAGGATCGTGGAGGAGAAGAAGGACGCAGTATTTTCCACCAGATAATACACAGCAAAACACCCAGCAGCACAAACGGCAGGAGCCCCAGAAAAAAGCGCATATCCACTCCGCCGCTCCATTTTTCAACAAGCACAGGCGCGGCAAACACCACTGAAAGGGCAAGCCACACAATGGTGACCGCCAGGTACAGCGGTATGCCGTGCTTGCCGGATGTTTGAGCGCCGGCCCTTAGGGCATCCCGGGCGTTTTCCCTTGACTTGCCCAGGGCGCGCAATGAAGTTGTCACCGCTGTCACCGCGCTTACGGCGGATGCAATCAAGGCTATGTTGTCTAACAGCATATTGTATTTATCCTTACAGTGGCATTAAAAAATATTGTCTAAGGACATTCCTTTAAATTTTACAACATTTTCTTGACAAAATATTTTTGGTTGTGGTAGAAATCAGAAGGTTTTTCAGCAACACACCCAAATCATAAAGTCAACAAGGGGGACGCAATGAACTGGCTGGAGAGGCGGATATTTCGGATCATTTCTGTAATAGTCCTGTTCTTCTTCAGTTGGACATTTGCGGGGATATTTGATATAGCCTATGCAGTAAAAAACAGTTCCAAGTTCAAAGTTCAGAGTTCAAAGTTAAAAAGACAAAACAGACAGAGGCCGGAAGAGAAACTTACAAAGGCCATAGAAGACATAAAAGAGATACTTGATGACCCTGTCATAAACACATGCGCAAAGAACGAGAGGCTCAAAGAGAAGAAATCTGAGATAGAAGAAATAGACAGGCAGATAAGAAAGCAATTCAAAGAAACAGAGAAGAAATTAAAAGAAGCTGGATTACCGGAGATCATACAGAAGAGGCATAAAGACTTTGTAAAGAAATATGAAGACAACCTAAAAGAACTTAAAAGAAAAATACAGGCGATAGGGCAGGCAACCACAGTAGAGGGAGAAAAAGAAGCGATAGAAGAGGCAAAAGAGCAACTTGAGAAACTAACGCCGCCTGAAAAGCACAAGCCGATAGACCCGAACAAACTGCCCCACCGGACAGCAGAGCCCGTATTCAAAGAACCGAGGACAAACAAAGAACAGTTCAAAGTGCACAGTGTACAGTACAGGCAAAAAGCCCCCATTCTCGTTGCCTCAGCCGGGTCGTTAGAAGGTCTTTTAACCCGCAACCTGCAACCCGCAACCCGCAACTTAAATCTCCCCAACTTAGAACTTAGAACTCAGAACTCAGAACTGTTTTTATTAGCAGTAACCGACCCCCCGACATCTGACGATCTATCAGAGACGGTCGAAGTCCAATTCACCGAAGCCATAAGAGCCAAGGCAGCAGAACTCCAGCACAACCCCGTAAAGATATACAACTGGGTAAGGAACAACATAGAATTTGTTCCCACATACGGCTCAATCCAGGGAGCAGACATGTGCCTTCAGAGCAAACAATGCAACGCCTTTGACACAGCAAGCCTCTTGATAGCGCTTCTCAGAGTCTCAGGCATCCATGCCAGATACGTAGAAGGAGAAGGCACAGTAGAGATACCCATAGAAAAAGTCATGAACTGGGTTGGAGGATTTACAGAGCCCATAGACGCCATAAACCTCCTCGCAACAGCCGGAATCCCCGTAAAAGGCATGGTGGCAGGAGGACAGATCAAATACGCACAGATAGAACATATCTGGGTAGAAGCATGGATAGACTACTTCCCTTCAAGAGGGGCGAGGCACAAGCCAGGAAAAGGAGACACATGGATATCCCTTGATGCCAGCTTCAAAACGTATAATTACACACAGGGCATAGACATACAGGCAGCAGTACCCTTTGACGCACAAACATTCATACAGCAAATCCAGGCCACAGCAACAATCAACGAAGAAGAAGGATACACAACCGGAATAGACTCAACCTACATAAACCAGACCATGACAGACTATCAGACACAGGTAGAAGACTATATAAATCAGAACCATCCTGATGCGACAGTTGGAGATGTACTTGGCAAAAAAGAAATAATCAAACAGGAATTTCCCTATCTACTCGGTACATTGCCATATAGGACAATCGTCAGAGGCGCAAAATATGCAGAAATCCCCGACAACCTGAGGCACAAAATAACCTTCAGCGTAAAAAAAGACAACAATGATGACCTAACAGGCACACCGATAAACATCACAAAAAGCCTTCCCGAACTTGCAGGGAAAAAGATAACCCTAAGCTATGCACCTGCAACCCAGACAGACCAGGACATAATCAACGCATACCTTCCCAAGCCACATGCAGACGGCACCCCCATAGAGCCGAGCGAACTGCCCGCATCACTGCCTGCCTACCTGATAAACCTCAAGCCAGAGCTCAGGATAGACGGAGAAATAGTAGCAACCGGCACAACAATAACAATGGGGCAAACAGAAGAATTCAAAATGACATTCAGTGGGCCTGATGTAAACTATACTGATATAATAAGCAATGACATACAGGCAGGAGAGTATCTGGGAATAGGGATTGACCCATACAGAATATCCGAAGAACAACTGCTTGCAATGAAAGCAAAACTTGAAAGTACAAAAGCAAAACTTGAGGCAGAGGACTTCACGAACCTCACAAAAGACGACATTCTTGGAGACCTGCTTTACACAACAGCAATATCATACCTTGCAGAGCATGATGCAATGGATTATGTAAGCGCAAAGACAATGGGAGTATTAGCCATAAGACTGCCGTCAGAGACAATCTTCTCATATGAGTTGAGTATAACCAAATTCATGGACACACCGCTGTCGGTAAGCGCTGGTGGGTTGTCAATGGATGCAGACAGAATAATGACACTGGTAAAGGCGCTGGATGGTGATAAGGGGAAACAGAAGCAGTTTATGCTGAACGCAGGGATGAACGGCTCGGCACTGGAGCATTCAGTGCCAGAGCAACTATTCTCGACACCGGACAACCCTGCAGAAGGCATAAGCGCAGTCAAGGCACTGAAGATAGCCAATGACCAGGGGATACCGATATATACCATCAATCAGGCAAACACAGATACCATTCTTCCGCAACTGCAGCTTGACAGTGGAACTATATCAGATATTCAGAATGCTATAAATGCAGGGAAAACAGTAACCGTCTCACAAACTGAGATTAACTTCAACGGCTGGACGGGAGTCGGTTATATCATCATTGATCCCGAAACAGGAGCAGGGGCTTATATGATAAGTGGGGGGTTGAGTGGGGGAGTGTTACTACTCGCCACAATATTGCTTGTTTTTTCGATATTGTTTCTCTTCTTAGCAGTTATAACTAGCGGAACGGGTATAGGTCTTATTGCATTCGGATTTATGGCTTTTGCTTTTGCATATGGAGCAATTGTTACATTATACGGGCAGCAGGCAGCTGATGAGTTTTTTACCTGCTTGGCACTAGGTGAATTAGATGCTGTAACAGTAATAGATCAAATTTTAAAACAACTTCCGAAAGGTTTAGCGATATTGAGTAAGATATTTATTCCTATAGTAGTTTACGATTTTATGAGAGACCTTAAACAATGTTTGCAAGGATTATACTTTCACTTATTTGAACTCTAATAATTTTGAAGTAACAAGGTGGGATTATGGAGTTTGATTATTCAAAGATTATTCTTTATGGCATATGTTTGATAATTGGGCTTGTGTTTATTTTGCTTAATTACCAGAAATGGACGCGCAAGACGGATTATACACGTACTATATTTATAGGTGTCCTTTTAGTCTTAATTGGATTAATTGGAAATAGTATCCTTGAAGGCAAATGGAGCATTGATTATATGTTTAATTTTCTACTGCTTAAAAAGGTGGGGATTAAGAAAAGCTTTCGTACCTATATAGCTATCGGCTATGCGCTTATATCTTGGGGTATTACGATTTATTTT
>JAADFS010000236.1 GCA_013152795.1 Deferribacteres bacterium | reverse complement strand
GTGTGCTTCAGCACACTACAATCTGCATGCCAACCACATCTCGATCACCTGGCACAGGGAGTTGATAAATAAAACCATCGAAGTCCTCGAACGGTTATAATCACTGGAGGCAGCATGAAACTTCCCGGACTCATCTGCCGGCCGCCTGGATGCGGGCCAGCCTTTTTGAGAGATAGGAGTTCGTCAGCGCATCGATATCCGCTGTAAGCTCCTGGAGCCTGAGCTCATTTTCTATTCTCTCCCTCACATCTCCGGGAGGCGACAGGAGCATCTCATACTGGAGCCTTCTCCTTTCAAAGTACAGCCGCGTCACCTCGTTCAGTATATCATCCCTTAACTGGACCATGAGCCGCGCCCTTGAATCTATGGAGGTCTGGGCGCTGTTCCATACAAGGTCCCCCAGTTCCCAGGTAAGAGATACCGTCCACTCCCTGTCCGTATCTTCTGTTATATCATCGTCTGCCATATTGCCTTTATAAAAATAGTCGCTGCTTTGCCAGCCACTGTTTTCCCGGTACGCAATCCTTAAATCCGGAAGCCATGCCCTCTTTGCAGCAGCCCTTCTCCATTTCTCTATCTTTTCCGGCTGTACTTCCGCATATTTGATTGCTGCCTCCCTTATCTCCCCTATGCCCGGCTCATGGGCAAATGCAGATGACAGATCCACGTGATACATACCGTTGTCCATACGCGCCGCAGCGCCCGTTGCACCCGGTGTTGTTTTAAACACACCTCGTTTTGTAGCTGCAAACAGAATGCCTGGAGCCCCCCGCTCGGACAGGGCGAACGACAGGGAACGGACATCAGCGGATAAGAGACCGCTGTAAAGCCCCTTCCACCTTTTCTCCACGTCCGAATACACGAACACCCCGCTGCCCGTGGCTGCATACACACTGCCGTTTGACGGATCAACCGCAATACCGCGTATATCGCGGCTGATAAGACCGCGGCGTGTCATCCTTTCCCATGTCAGCCCGCCGTTGCTGCTCGCAAGGAGTCCTTCTGATGTGCCGAGATATACCCTGCCGCTGTCCGCCGGGCCAACGGCGATGCTGCGGATTCCCGTTCCCTCTGTTTCCGTTTCTTCCGCCATGTCCCCCGTGTGGCGGTCTTCTTCAGAGACGTATGTCACCAGCATTCTTCTCCAGTCAGCCCCGCTGTTGAGGCTTTTATACAGGCCGTCGTCTGCTGCGGCATAAACGCTCCGATGATCGGATGGCGAGACCGCAATGGAAGAGACCTTTATGCCGGAAGGGATCCCCCGCCCTTTTTCCCATCTGACTCCCCCGTCGTCAGTCCGGAAGAGCCCTGAGCCTGTGCCGATGAATACGCCAGCAGCAGGGGCCGCAGGGTCGGTTGTTATGCACAACACACGGCCTTGCACGCCGTCCATTGCCGCGAAGATTTTTTCCCAGTTTTCCCCGCCGTCAATGCTCCTGTAAAGGCCGTCACCGGTGCCGGCATAAACAGGCCCGCCGGCCTTCGCTACAGCCAGGGCATTGACGGTATTTCCGGTACCCCTGAAGGACAGTACCTCTTTCCAACTTTTCCCTCCGTCGGCGGTCATGTAGACAACACTTCCAGAGGTGATGTAGACCGTCTCCGGCGAATCCGGGCGGGCCGCCACTGCCAGCAGGTCCGACCCCCTGATGCCGCTGCTTACCCCCTCCCATACCGCAGCCTGCGCAACCGCACCTGCGGATGAGACCGCCGCAAGGCAAGCATATGCAAAACAAACAAGAAAACAGACAATCCCTGTAAAAGAGCCGCCATGCCTCCTCATTAGAAAGCCTCCTCCTTTTTTGTCCGGAATGATGATAAAAAAATGAAAATCCCAGGGCCTTCTGGATCAGGGAA
Source organism: Deferribacteres bacterium (assembly GCA_013152795.1). GTDB lineage: Bacteria > Nitrospirota > Thermodesulfovibrionia > UBA6902 > UBA6902 > JAADFS01. The sequence goes on along the minus strand of JAADFS010000236.1, from coordinate 1,625 downwards.
AAGACCGATCCTGAAGGAAGTGTTAGATTAGCATTTTTTCAGTTCCGTGTATACTGTCATTTTTAGCAGCTATTATTTTTTACAGGGGATGAAAGGATGGGGCTTTCCTTTATCCCATCGCCTCAGGAGGGCAGTCTTTGATGGCGGCTATCACAAAAAAGATGACACCACTCTGTGATACAATGAGAGTAAAGGGATATTGAACTCAACAGAGACTGTTAATGTCTGAAAATAAAAAGCCCGCACTGCTGATAAGTGCATATGCCATCGCCCTCCTGCTGATTGCCGGATGTGCCTCCGTCCGGGGGCCGGTATATACAGGCAGGACGATATTCATACCTGTTCAAAGCTCCCCTGAAGGTGCCAGGGTTTTACTGGACGGCGAGTTCCAGGGCCTTACGCCCGTGACCGTGCGGATTTCCTACATAAGCAGCCCAAGCGGCGACCACGAGGACGAGACGCGGCAGAGGGTACTGAGGATTGAAAAACCGGGATACGAACCCTTTGTCCTGAGTTTCTCCATCAAGGGAAGGGAGTACGAAAAGCTCTTCCCTTCAATCTCCCTTAAGAAGACGGTCAGGGCGAAAGATAAAAAAGATAAAAAACCCGAGCAGCAGGACAGGAAGCCCCGTAAAACCGCGCCTTCCCGACAGGCCGTCGTTCAGAAAATCTATACAATCCAGGCAGGCAGTTTCACGAAAGCCGGATACGCCCGGAAGCAGTTCGACTACATAGCGCAGAAATTAAATGAAAAAGAACTTGCCTACCTCAGGATAGAAAAGGTGGGGGAGTTTTATTCCGTAAGGCTGGGCAGATTCAAGGACTACCGTACAGCGAGGAGATTCCTGCAGGCAATAAAAACGCGTCTTCCCGGGGTGATCATAGTGAGGAGCTACATCAGACCGGACAGGATTATCAAGACATTCAAAGATTCAACCGCTCCCTGAGCACCCTTAAATTCATGACATCCTCTTTATTGTATTTCAACAGCATCTCAAGAGAGCGCCTGTCACCGTAACGGCTGTAATTGTGCCATAACTGAACCGCTGCCCTGCCGTCGATATCCTGCAGTTCCCTGTGTATGCCCAGTTGCCTTTCAACGCCTTTCAGGCCGCCGTACAGATTTCTCTTCCGGCAGGCGTACAGCAGGTCTCTGTGCCTGTAATACTCCGTAAGATCAATATCAAGCTTTGCCCTGATAAACGGCAGGTCAAACCGGGCGCCGTTATATGTATAGAGCATCTCCGTGCCTTCCAGCACTGCAATCAATCCTGACCGGCATATCTCATCTCCCACAAGTTGCACGACCTTGCTGTCAGTGCCGTTTTCCCTGTATATGCCTATCACCGTGAGTCTGCAGGTAACGGGGCTCAGGCCTGTTGTCTCAATATCGAGATACGTGGAATATTGCATAGATGTGCCTGACTGATTCAATGATAGAATTCTATATGTCAGGGGCAGGTGAAGTCAAGGGAGGCTGCTGGATTATGAGATTACGCAAGGCAACTCGACATGAAGAAATGTACAGCTATTCAAGGTTTGACTAAGATTCCGGCAATATTATAAAATTTTCCATGCATTCCGGTTATGTCCCTCTTCATCTTCACACTGAATACAGCCTGCTT
>JAADFS010000235.1 GCA_013152795.1 Deferribacteres bacterium | reverse complement strand
GCCTGTTAAGGGGTGCCCAGAAGAAGGGAGTGTATATCACGGGAATGTTTTTGATATTGAATGTGGTGTTCCATGCCGTCAGGCTTCTGTTCCGCCTTATGGTGATGTCTTTTCCCGATATATGCCATGCCGGAGGTTCCGCATCACACGTGGTGACAGTGGCCCTGTCAAGGAAGAATGTCTTCCTGCCGATTTTCTTTATATTTCCGGCATGGAGGTGGAAGTTTTGATTTTTATAAAAGATATAGCCGTTATATATGGTGCCGAGCTTTGTCTTTAAATTCAGTTCTATCCTGTCGGCTGTTATGACGGCTTCACGGTCTTCGTATACGACATTGCCGGCAGCCACGGCATCGGATGTGTCGCTGTCCAGGCGGACCATATCGGCAAACAGTGTTGAATCTTTAAATCTTATCTTCACCGAGCCTTCTGCGATGTATGTATTGTCACGGGCGAAGTACTTTAGGTGCGAAGCAGTGATGTCGGCCATCTCTTCAGCCGAAGCTGAAAGAGGCTTAAACAACAAAAAGACAGAGACTATGGCGAGGGGTATAAGTAAAGCAGAAACTGAGCGTGTTATCAGGTTATTGCCTGCACTGTTGATCTTTAATTTTCTCACTTTCCGCTTCCTGCCCTGTGATATTCCCTTAACCCCCCGAGTATCCCCGAACCGCCTGAGACTTCCTTTGCTTCACCCGTGGTATAGAATGAGCCGGTTACAAGGATGATATGGTCTTCACGGCACCGTGCCTTTGCGAGCTCCAGCGCGCGGGCGACCGTATCTGCGGTGTCAATCGTACAGCGAGAGCCGGTCAGTCCGGAATCCTTTATTATTTCCATGAGTTTCTCGGGAGGGGCGGCCCTCTCATATGCCGGTCTGGTCAGTATTACTGATTCGGCCAGCCGTACGAGGGGTTGCAGTATGCCCACGGCGTCCTTGTCATTCATGATGCCTGCAACAAGTATGATTTTTTTATCGGGAAAAATCTCCCTCACCGAAGCGGCCAGTGAATCGGCAGCCTCCGGGTTATGGGCGCTGTCAAGGAACACGGGCGGAGAGTGTGATATCAGTTCAAGCCTTCCCTCGAGTCTTACCTTTTGCAGGCCGGCTCTTACCCGGATGGCGGTTGCGCGGCATGTTTGCCGCCCCAGTATTTCACACACCCTTATAGCCGTACATGCATTGTATATCTGGTACCGGCCTGTAAGAGGCATCGAAAGGTTCCTGTAATCAGCGTCGCCGCTGTAATCAAAGGTTATACCGCTTCCGTCCATATGGAGCAGGGAACCTTTGAAATCCTTCCCGTAAACATGAATCCCGGCCCCGCGGCTTGCGGCAATATCCGACAGGAGCTTGACCACGCCGGGTGTCTGCGCTGCGGTTATGAGCGGCACGCCGGGCTTTATGATCCCGGCCTTTTCAAGGGTGATATCATGTATGCCGGAGCCGAGGAACTCGCAGTGGTCACGGCTTACATTGGTTATAACGGCTATATCCGGCCTTAGCACATTGGTGGCGTCGAGTCTTCCGCCCATGCCTGTTTCAACCACGGCCCAGTCCACATTCTGAAGCGCAAAGTACTGAAACGCCATTGCAGTGACAAACTCGAAAAAAGTCGGCCTCAGGTCCTTCCCTTCGATGGATTTCCTGATACCCGAGGCCATTTTTATAACATCGGACTCGGCTATCTGCCGGTTGTTGATCCTTATCCGTTCAGTAAAGCTCACAAGATGCGGGGAGGTGAAGAGACCGACCCTGAATCCGCTTTCAGCCAGGATCGATGCAATTATCGCGGATGTGGAGCCTTTACCGTTGGTGCCGGCGATATGTATTGAACGAAAGGCGTTCTGGGGTGAGCCGAGGATGTTCATCAGTTCCACGGTGTTTGCAAGGCCGAGCTTTATCCCGTGCTTTTGCAGGCCGTAAAGGTAATCCACTGTGTCGTTATAATTATTCAAATCTGAAAACATCGGGCAGATATAAACCTTCCGGTTGCATAAAATTATCTATAGGGGGGCAGGCTCTCCTGCACACTTATGCAACATTAAGGTAAAGCCGCAGCTTTCACTGAGCGGAATTCATGCCGGCGCTTCTCAGCGGTGAAGAGTTGATTTATCAGCAGCAGTAAAGGACAAAAGCCTGATAATGGTTTGCTTCAGTTCTTTCCTGTTTACGATCATATCTATCATTCCGTGTTTCAGCAGGAATTCCGCGGTCTGAAAGTTCTCCGGCAGTTGCTGTTTTATTGTCTGTTCAATGACCCTCGGACCGGCAAACCCGATCAGGCTTTTGGGTTCGGCGATGATGATGTCTCCCAGCATTGCAAAACTTGCCGATACGCCTCCGAACGTGGGGTCGGCGAGTATTGATATGTAAGGCATTCCCTTTTCTTTGAACCTGGCTACCGACGCCGAGGTTTTGGCCATCTGCATGAGTGATATTATCCCTTCTTGCATCCTCGCACCCCCGGAGGAAGCAACGGAGATCAACGGCAATTTTTCTTCCGCAGCCTTTTCAGCGGCCATTGTGAACTTCTCCCCTACAACGGAACCCATGCTGCCGCCCATAAATGCAAAGTCCAGGACGATTATGATGACAGGACGTTCGCCGATTAATGCACTGCCTGCTGTGGCGGCATCATTGATGCCGGTCTTTTTACGTGATTCACTGAGACGGTCTTTATAGGCTGTCTGGTCCCTGAAGTTTAACGGGTCGTTTGAGACCAGGTCCGCGCCGATTTCATTGAAACTCCCGTTGTCGGTCAGGAGTGATATGCGCTCCCTTGCGGATATCCTGAAGTGGTAATTGCACTTGGGACAGACCTTGAGGTTTCTGTCCACTTCTTTACGGTAAATTATCTCTTTGCAGGAATTGCACTTTACCCACAATCCTTCAGGTATCTTGACCCTTTTGGATATCTTGTTTTTCTCTTTTTTAAACCAGGCCATAGCAATTAGTAATTAACAATTAATAATTATCCTTTCAGTGGCAAAAGACATCGCCAGCGGGCAGGAGAGCCTGCCGGAAAAGCTTTATCTGCGATTCCTTCAGGAAATATTCCGCACAGCATATTGACGTCTTTTGGAACTTCACTCTCCGTTAATTCCTGCAATAAAGACTTATTTCCAATATCCCATCGCTTTATAAAGGTTTTACGGCAGGCTCTCCTGCCTGTTTATGCAACATTAAGGTTAACGTAATAAATTTCAATTGTTAAACGGCTTTTCTTATGCTCTTTACGAATCTTTTTATATCCTTGCCTTCGGCGATTATCTTCACTATGGCGCTGCCGATAATAACACCGTCAGCCAGCCTCGCGACCCTTGATGCCTCTTCAGGGGTTGATATGCCGAACCCCACGGCCACGGGCTTTTTTGAGGCTTTTTTTATGGAATTCAGCGTGTCTTTCATGGCCTTGTCCATGGACAGCCTTGAACCGGTTATTCCGGTGATGGATACATAGTATATAAATCCGGTCGATACAC
>JAADFS010000234.1 GCA_013152795.1 Deferribacteres bacterium | reverse complement strand
ATGTCGATAATCGCCTGAACGAACTGGAAAACGATCATAAAAACGTCATATCACTGGCTGAAAACGCCAGGTCCATGTTAAAACTCGTGGATCTGTTAAGGGGCATCAGCGACCAGACCAACCTCCTTGCACTGAACGCCTCAATAGAAGCCGCCAGGGCGGGAGAGGAGGGAAAGAGCTTTGCGGTAGTGGCCGGCAAGGTGCGTGAACTCTCCATTCAGTCGGAACAGGCGGCATCACATATCGGCGAAGCCATCGAGAACATGTCCAGACACATAGAGACACACTTTGCGGACAAGATGAACAAACAGACTTACGCAAAAGAAACGGAGATACTCACAGGTCTTGAATCCCAGCTCAGCGGACTCGGAGACAATTACGAACAGTTGGACGGCTTCAACCGGCAGATTCTCGAAGAGGTGGAGATAAACAGCCGTAATGTAGCGCAGAAGGTTATGGAGTTGCTGGCAAACATACAGTTTCAGGACATAACGAGACAGCAGATCGAGCTGGTGATCCGCTGCCTTTCCGACATAGACAGGTACATTGAAAATCTTAAGGAATGTGTCAATAAACCTGTAGCCTGCGCCAAAGGCTGCTTTGTCCCTGACTTTGACATAAAAGACATATACAAATACTACACGATGGAGAAACAACGCGACATACACCATGAGATAGCGGAAGGATATGAAAATAAAGATTTAATGCAAAAGGTTGGAAAGGCCGATAAGTCTGATAATGGAGATGATATTACATTTTTTTGAACACCATAAAGATATACACCGGAGGTTTTAAATGGCCAGGACGATAATGATAATCGATGATTCCGCATCGATACGCATGGTGGTGAGTATAGCCCTGAAAAAGGCGGGCTATGAAGTCATAGAAGCGGTTGACGGTAAAGATGCGCTGGAGAAGATAAAGGGACAGAAGATCAACCTCATTATCTGTGACGTCAACATGCCGAACATGGACGGCATCTCTTTTTTAAAGACAATAAAGCAGGATCCGAATTACAAATTCACCCCTGTTATCATGCTCACTACAGAGTCACAGGAGGCGAAAAAACAGGAAGGCAGGGCTGCGGGCGCAAAGGCATGGGTTGTAAAACCGTTCAAGCCCGAGCAAATGCTTGCAGCAGTGGAAAAGCTGGTGCTGCCGTGACAAAGGGCTGAGCGCTATGAATATCAACGTGGAAAACAACAACGGGTTATGCAGATTGCGGATAGAGGACGAAATGACCATCTCCACAGCGGCTGAGCTGAAAAGGGTGCTTTTTGACAACCTTGCAGGGTGCCGGGAACTTGAGGTAGACCTCTCGCACGTCAATGAAATGGATACAGCGGGTTTCCAGGTCCTGTATCTCGCCCGGAGGGAAGCGGATATTTCCAATAAAGTATTCCGGATTGTCTCACCAGGTCCGAAGATACTGTCTGTGCTGCAGTTGTATAACATGAAAGATTTTTTTGGTATCTGAAAATGGAAACAGACCCGGTATTACAGACATTCATCATTGAAAGTACTGAAAAGGTACAGGAGATGGAGAGCGCGCTGCTTCAGCTTGAAACGTCTCCCGAGGATGAAGATACCATAAACGCACTGTTCCGGGCGGCCCATACGATCAAGGGCTCGGCAGGCGTCGTGGGCATTGATAATGTCGAGAAATTCACCCACACCGTGGAAAATGTCCTCGAAAAGGTCCGCCTCGGTGAGATCAGGGTGACCGCTGACCTGATCGGCCTGCTCCTGAGGTGCTGCGATCACATAGGACATCTCCTGGAATCCCTGAGTGCAGGGAAAGACCCCGAAGAAAATCCGGAACTGAAAACAGAAGGACAGGCAATAGCAGGCGAGCTCTCAGCTTATCTTGCCGTTGAAGGGCAGGGCATTTCCGCTGAGCCGGATAAAGAAACAACGGCACAGGGCAGTGCGCCGGAAACCCTCACCTGGCACATATCCCTCAGGTTCGGGCGCGATGTACTGCGGGACGGTATGGATCCCATTTCATTTATAAGTTACCTCTCCAAACTCGGAGAGATCACCGGCCTGACCACCCTGACCGATGCCATGCCCCCGGCTCAGGAAATGGACCCCGAGAGTTGCTATCTCGGTTTTGAGATAGACTTCAGGAGTGATGCCGGCAGGCAGGCCATAGAGGACGTGTTCGAGTTCGTACAGGAGGATTGTGAAATAAACATAGCACCTCTTCACGGCAACAAGCCTTCCAGGAAGGCGGCAGATACGGCAGCAGGGAAACAGACACAAACAAGGGAGTCAGGGTCAAAAGTCGGCGGCACCATACGCGTTGATACGGATAAACTCGACCAGCTTATAAACATGGTGGGCGAGCTCGTGATCGCCAATGCAAATATAAACCAGCAGGCAAAGCGCATAGGTGACAACAGCCTGCTTGAATCCGCCTTTGCCTTATCAAGGCTGGTCGAAGATATACGCGACAGGGCCATGAAGGTGCGCATGGTGCCCATAGGAGAGACCTTCAACCGTTTCAGGAGAACCGTGCGGGATTTCAGCCGGAGCACGGGCAAGGACATACGGCTGCTGATCAGCGGAAGCGAGACCGAACTGGACAAGGGTGTCATAGAGAAAATCGGTGACCCCCTCATGCACCTGATACGTAATTCCGCAGACCACGGCATCGAGGAGCGCGATGTCCGACTCGCGCTGAACAAGCCCGAAAACGGCCTGATACATCTGAACGCATATCAGGAGACAGGCAGTATAGTCATCGAGATATCAGACGACGGCAGCGGGCTTAACCGGGAGAAGATACTGAAGAAGGCGGTGGAGCGCGGCATAATAAGTCCGGGGCAAGAACTGTCCGACCGCGAGATAAACAACCTCATATTCGAGCCCGGTTTTTCAACCGCGCAGAAGGTGACAAATGTCTCCGGACGCGGCGTGGGGATGGATGTGGTAAAGCGCAACATAGAGGCGCTCCGCGGCTCGGTTGAAGTGGAAAGCCGTGAAGGCAAAGGGACGACCGTACGCATCCGCCTGCCGCTGACAATGGCGATTATCGACGGCTTTATGGTAAAGGCAGGGGCATCGTTCTATATAATTCCGCTGGATATGCTTGATGAATGTCTCGAGATGTCGGATGAGGAAAAACATTTGTCGTTTAAAAGAAACTATTTCAGTCTGCGCGGCACGGTCCTGCCTTTCCTGAGGCTCAGGGATATCTTCAATGAACCCGACGGCGGGAACCAGCGCGAGCACATGGTGGTCATACGTTATGCAGGCGGAAAAACCGGACTGGTGGTGGATGAGCTGCACGGCGAGGTGCAGGTTGTAATCAAATCCCTGGGCAGGGTCTACAGGGATGTAAAGGGGATATCAGGTGCAACAATCCTTGGTGACGGCACGGTGGCCCTCATACTGGATGTTCCGGGCCTTGTGAGGAACGGAACGCGGAAAAGGCGGTCGGGGCTTTAAGTTATAACTAAAACATCGCGAGGAGGTAAAAATGGGCAGGCTTACCGACAGTGAATTGATAGAAGAGCTTGACAGGAGGTTCAAGGAGAACAAGCAGGCATTCGACGCCCTGAGGGTGGTGACAAAGAAGCTTGAGAGATTAAACAAGAAACTGCAGGAGTCAGAGGCATTAAAGAGCAATTTCCTTTCAAACATAAGAAACGAGATAAACAATCCCCTGACATCCATTATATGCATGTCCAAGGAACTTATCTCACCGGAATCGCTGGACAAGGAAACGGTTTCATCAATAGCAGCCATGATACATTCCGAGGCCTTCAACCTTGATTCACAGTTAAGGAACATCTTTGTTGCCGCCGAGTTTGAAGCCGGGGAGGCGGTGCTGAGCATATCCAGGGTGGACATAGACATGCTGGTTAACGGCACGATTGAACTGTTACGTCATAAGGCCGAGAAAAAAATAATAACTGTAGATTACATTCCTCTGGGTGAGTCTGGCGATGAGAGCTGTTTCAATACGGACCCTGAAAAACTCCAGCTCGTGATTTTCAATCTTCTTGCCAATGCCATTGAATACAGCCACGAGGGAGGCCGCGTGGAATTAAAGGCATGGAGGCAGGACGGACATCTGAATATATCTGTAAAAGACCATGGTATCGGCATGGATTTATCGGACCAGGAGATAAT
>JAADFS010000233.1 GCA_013152795.1 Deferribacteres bacterium | reverse complement strand
GACACGGATACATTCAAGTCCAACTCCATAAGGACGGGCTACCGGAACACCGGGGGGATAAGGCAGAATTTTTATTTAAACAATCTCTGGGGTAACATCTATTTTTTCAGCGATTTTGACAAAACTCAGGAAACATACTGGGACTTTAACGGATACAGGTCCGGCGCCGAGCTTACATACATGATAGCGTCACCCTTTCATATAAACGTTTCAGGTGAATACACCGAGAGACGGTACCGTGATTACTACCCCCTTTATCAGCAGAAAAGGTTGGACAGGATGCACCAGTACACTGCAAGGCTCACATATTTCTTTTCAGACATGATAAGCGTTTCGATGACAGATATTTACACCGTCAATGATTCCAACCTAGGCATATATGATTACACGAGAAATATTGCGGGGATATTCCTGACAGCGGATTTATTATAGCAGTATGCTATTGTCCAACTGTAAGCTAATTTTTGACACATAAGACTTTTGATCTTCATTCCTCAGTGCCCCTTGGCGTCCTTCGCGGCGTTTTAAAGATCAATCCCCTTAAATCTGAGGTAAGCTAAAAAAATGGAGCGAGATATATTAAAAGAAGCGGCGGCGTACTTTGCGAGGTGGTCTCTGTCAGGTGCGCCATGATTAGTCAAATGAGGCCGTGGTATACCTTGCCGTTTTTACGGAGGACATTTAAACCGGCAAGTAGTTACTATGCATGGAAAAACCGTAAGGCGTCTAAGCAAGCGCTGTATGATAAGAGGCTGGAAGTGCAGATCAAGGCAGCCCATAAGCGAACAAAGGGGACGTGTGGGCCGGAGCGACTGCAAAAAGATATGGCAGAGCAGGGCATACACGTTGGAGAATGCCGCATAAGGCGAATTCGCAAAAGACTTGGAATTGGAATAAGATGCAAACAGGTCAAGAAATTCAAGGCAACAACGGATTCCGCTCATAATCTGCCGGTTGCAGAGAATATCCTGGGGCAGAACTTTGAGGTTACAGGGCCAAATAATGGATGGGTATCGGACATTACCTATATACCGACGAACAGAGGGGTGGCTGTATCTTGCAGGGCATAAGGACTTGTGTACAGGGCAGATAGTAGGCTATGCAATGTCAAACAGAACAAACAGGGCGTTAGTAAGTCACAGTCATTATTCAGGGCAGTAGCATTGAAGAGGCCGCCGAAAGGTCTGATTCATCATTCGGATCGGGGGAGCCAGTATTGCTCCTTGGATTATTGACAAAAGATGATAAAAGGGGATATAAAAGCTGAATGGCGGAATCTTATAATGATGGGTACGGAATGTGCGAACCTGCAACCATGAGGCCGTTATAAGAAAGGTAAAGGAGAAAATCAAATGAGAGATAATGACACCTATCGAGGTTTATAAGGAGCTGCCGCGCACCAACTGCGGAAAATGCCCGGCAGGGACCTGCATGTCCTTTGCGGTGCAGTTTCTCAGGAGAACCGTCTCCCTGTCGGACTGCCCGGGGCTTGATGAGGAATCAGCAGAAAAAATCCGCTCAATGCTTCCGGATACGGGCGACTGGAAGGAAAAGCGGCTTGAGGAGTTATTCAGGGAGGTCTCTGCAATGGACTTTCCAGATATCGCTAAACGCGCAGGCGCGGAATGCAGGGACGACCTCTTGCGAATAAGATATATGGGGCGGGACATTGCGCTGGGCCGCTCGGGTTTTGAGGATGAAATGGATATATTGGACAAGCTCCTCATCATGATGTATCTGAAGAACCGCGGCACAGCCTCCCCCTCCGGTAAATGGGTGGCCTTCAGGGATTTGAAGGACGGCCTGATCAGGGCCGAGAGCTTTCACGGCGCCTGTGAAATCCCCATTGCAAAGATGCTCCAGCACGATACGGAACGGCTCCTGAAAAGGTTGAGCGCGATGGGAGCTGAAAGGGCCGGAGGATTTTCAGCGGATTACAGCCTTGTTGTATACCCCCTGCCCCGGATACCGTTTCTCGTACTTCTGTGGCGTGGTGATGAAGAATTCGGTGCGGAATGCAAGCTGCTCACGGATTCGACGGCTGCGGATTTCCTTGATGTCGAGGCACTGCTTTATCTCGGCATGGCGCTGGTACGGGCACTGAAGTAGTGGCGCGCCCAGGAGGAGTCGAACCCCCAACCTACGGATTCGTAGTCCGGCGCTCTGTCCAATTGAGCTATGGGCGCATAAAAGTTACAACACGGAACCGCTAAAGTATCTTCTTCTTGGCCCTGTTGTATTCATCGAATGTGATCAGTTTCTTTTCATACATCTGAGCCAGTTCAGCAAGGGCCTTGATATTGTCGGGCTTCTGTCCGGGCAACTGGCGGGGCTGCGCCGGGGGAAGCCTTTTTATTCTTTGATTGACAGGCGAATCGGTGATCTTGAAAGTCGCCACCCCGCCTAAAAAGCTTACCTCCACGGTCTTCCCCTTCAGGGAATCCCCTGTGATGTCTTTAAGCGCCTTCATGTCCGACTTCATGTGTCTGTAAAACCAGTAGCCGCCTATGAACAGACTCAGAATGCCGAGTATCATCCATACCATATGATTGATTATCCCGTAGAAAAAGAGGACCAGCACCCCTATACCCCCGATCAGCAGTACATGTGTGACCAGGATCAGGAACACGGTCAGGATGTTACTGTAAATCGTGTTCTCAGATATTTTCAAACCCATTTTTTGTTGTCAACTCCTTGTCATCCTTACGGTTGCATCAGCATATTATTATTTTACCTTACCAGTGGCAAAAATACTGCGGGGGGCAGACTCCTCTGCCTGTTTATGCAATATTAAGGCTGTTTTTTTATTGCCTCTACGAATGTTAATGCATAGCGTTCATGCTGAAAAGAATGTATCGTTGGGAAGTTTATATAAAGCCATCCCCATTTCCTCCCTGACTGGGGGAATATCTTTTTGTCTCTTTCATATATCGCCACACCGATGGCCGGGTTTTTCGGATCATTGGAGGCGGATGTGATGATCTGCCCGCTCATCTTGAAATCCGGGAGAAAAGGACCTGTCTTTATTGTCAGGTCCGAACCCGGAATCTTAAATTCATCACCAATGGCCACGGTGAACTCCTGGGAGGTGTTTTCTTTTTTGTCTTCAACGCTGAATTTCACCTCGGTCCACCGGCCTTTCACTTCCGGAGGCACGATCACCTGCATCTCCGTCTTCTTATCCATGCTCCCGTGAACCGGCATTGAAGCCGGAGCTTTCATACCATACGCCGGTGACTCTGTTTTCCGGGGAGCAGGCTCCTCTTTTTCCTTGCACGCCCCGAATGAAAAGACAACAGCAGTGATAGAGATTATTAAAAGGGCTTTTTTCATTAATTTTCCTCCCGGTAGTAAAGGGTTTATTATTTCCGCCCTGCCCGGCCCGTCTCAGAGTTCACGCTGCGGGCAACGCCTGACGTTTAAGTGGAGTGGCGGAGAGGCAGGGATTTGAACCCTGGGTGGGGTTTGACCCCCACAACCGCTTAGCAGGCGGCTGCCTTAAACCGCTCGGCCACCTCTCCGGAAAATGGTGACTTTGAAAGAAAATATATCAGATGGTTAACAGTTTCCGTCCGATACCGCACACTTTCGGCCACCTATGAATATTACCCAAATAAGGTTTGATTTGTAAAGTGAGTCGGAAGGTTTATCCTGAATATTCCGTGAAGTTTATACTGTTGTCCCGGCCAGGTTTTTTTAGAAAGTATTACATTTATAATTCCTTGTCTGAAAAATGAAAATATGAAATTATATTCTGTTTCCGCCTGCAACAGAGCTTTTTTACGTTGCCCGTTTTCCGGGGTTGCTTACAAGTTTCCTTATCGTCTTTTTCAGCTCACTGAGATCCGATGATTTCACTATGTATGCCTCGGATGCCCAGACGGCAAAGTCATCCCTGTAGTCATAGGCCGTTGACATTATGATGGGAATATCGGGGCGTTGCTCCTTCATCTTTCTCAGGAGGCTTATTCCGTCAATGTCAGGCATGAGTATATCCAGGGTGACAATATCGGGATTCTCCTTTTCAAACTTCTCCAGGGCATCCTTGCCTGTGCTGGCAATTACCACATCATATCCTTCCTCCTCCAGTTCTTCTTTGTAAAGCCGCTGTATATTCAGATCGTCATCAACAATAAGAAGCTTCATGTTTTTTCCTCCTCTTTTTATAACGTTACTAAATTATCCCTGCAGTTGCACTCAACCATCCCGGCGGGCGGTAGAGCCTGCCGTGTTTATGCAACATCAGCTACATTTGCCTGTTGTCATTCTCCAGCGGCAGGTAGATTCTGAAGGCCGTACCGCTGCCCCATACGCTTTCAACCTTGATCTTGCCATTGTGCTCCTGGATAATCTTATGGGTAACCGCCAGGCCGAGACCCGTGCCCTCAGGCCTTGTTGTGAAAAAGGGGTTGAATATACTCTTGAGGTCTTCCTCTTTAATTCCGCAACCGATATCCAGCACCTCGATAACCGCCCTCGTTCTCCTCCTGTCTTGTTCTGACGGTGATTGTCCCCTGGTATGTCGCCTGGTTGGCATTTGCGATAATATTCAACACGGCTTCTTTTATCCTGTCAGGGTCTATGAGGGTCATGACAGGGGTATCCGACAGCTCCTTTTTGAGTATGTTCTGTTTCTGGTTTATTTCGGGCGTGATAAAATCCGTTATGTTGTTTATGATTTCATTAATGTCTACACTGGTTTTTACGATCCTTGAGCTTTTTACAAAACCCAGAATCTCCTTCAGGATGTTTTCGAGCCTTGAGACCTCGTTGACGATGATCTTTGCATATTCCCTGGTGTCATCGGTGAGCTTTTTCTCGAGCCTCCGCGCAAACCCTCCTATGGAGATGAGGGGATTTCTTATCTCATGCGCCACCCTTGCAGCCAGCTCTCCGAGGGCCGCCATTCTTTCGGAATGGGCGACTCTTTCCCGCAGGGTGCGCAGTTCTGTTATGTCCCGCGAGATATGAACGGTTCCGACAAAGTTTCCCGCTGAATCAAAGATAGGCGAGTTCGAGACGACAAAGGTGCCGTCGAGATTGGGATCGTCGAGCTCTCCCACAAAGGGCTTCTGGGAGTTCATCGACTGGCAGTGGGGACATTTCTCCCAGGGCTTGTCCTTGCCGTGGAATACGCCGTAACACTTCTTGCCTATGATCTCTTCTTCGGGCTTGCCCAGTTTCCTGACCACGGCCTGGTTAATACGCATTATGGTGCAGTCCTTCTCGGTAAAGTAGACCATGTCCGAGATTGATTCAAATATGTTTTTGAGTTCGGACTGCGCGAGGGCGACACTTTCGAAGAGCCTTGCATTCTCTATGGCCGATGCGATATGGCTTGAAAAACCCATAAGGAACTGCAGGTCTTCATCTTTAATGGGCCTGCCGGTGAAAATATTGTCGACCCAGATCAGGCCGATCACCTTGTCTCTTGACATAAGGGGCACGACCCCGAATGCCTCGGCCCCCAGCATCTGGATAAGGTAGGGGCTTACTATGGGCTCTGTCCTTGCATTCTGAATGTTGAAGGGTTTTTTCATCTTGATGCACCGGCAGAGTATGCAGTCTCCGTCGAGGTTGACACTCAACCGCTGGCTTAACTTGTCAAGGTGGGAGTCCAGATGAAAGGGGCTGTTCTCTATTTCTTCAATAATGGCTCCCAGGCTCTTGCCCTCCATGTCAAGCCATATGTCCTTTGCCTCCTCAGGGCTTGCAGGGCCTACCCCCATGGTCCCCTTGAGCATATTCTGCGATTCATCAACGAGAAAGAGTATCGCCCGGTTAAACCCTAAGCCGTCGCCCATTGTAACCACGGTGAGCACCATCTTCAGGAGCTTGTCCAGTTCAAGGGTACTCCTCACAACGGAGTTTATGAAAAACAGCCTTGACAGCTCCTGGTTTTTCCTTATCAACTCCTTTTCGACCAGCTTCTTTTCTGATATGTCCCTGGATATCCCGCTTATTCCCGTGACGTTTCCCGATGAGTCCAGTATGGGCGACAGCGTAAGGCTGATTTCAATCAGCCTGCCGTTTTTTGTCTGCCTTATCGTCTCGATATTTCTCAATGTCTCTTTTTTCTGCAGCCTCTTTATGAAGTTTTTCTCCTCCTCTATCAGAAACTGCGGGACCATCGGCAGAAATTTGCCTATTACCTCTTCCTCTGTAAAGCCGTAGATGTTTTCAGCTCCCTTGTTCCATGAGGTGATGATGCCATTGGTGTCCGATGTAATAATGGCGTCCGCCGAATCGTCTATGAGTTTTCAGATAGTCTTTCGTCTGGGTGACCTCACGTTCCTTGTCCAGTTCCGCCTTGTAGAGCCTCGCGTTTTCAATCGCGATGGAGGAGACCGATGCAAAGGTGATCAGGGAATTGAGATCAGACGGTGAAAACGCCACTACCCCCCATTCGTCCTTCTTGTCATAAAGGGCGAGTGTGCCGATCACTTGTTCGCCGATTGAAAGAGGGACACAGATTACAGATGTGGATTCAATCCCCGGAACGCGGAGATTGTCCGGCATTCTGGACGTGTCGTCTATAAGCAGCGGTTCGCCCGTTAAAGCGACATTTCCGGATATACCCTCACCGAGGCGGAGGGGCCTTTCATGCAGCACGCCGTCCGGCAATCCGTAAGAGGCCTTTATCTGGAGCGTCTCTCCTTCAAGCAGTCTCAGGGTGCATCCCCTTGCATTGAATGCCTTTGATACCTCCCTGCATATATATGGAAGGAGTTCATCGATATTTAAGATGGATGTTATGGCCTTTCCTATCTCGTGTATGACCTTCAGCTCGTCAAGCTGCGCCTTGACGCTCCTGTAAAGCTCCGCATTGCGGATAGCGGCGCCGATGTTGTGAGATATTATCGTCAGGAGGGTGATTTCCTCCTCGGTATAGACATAACTCTCCGCGGTCTGGACTATCAGAATTCCTATGAGTTTGTTGTCCCTTACAACCGGAACCGCAAGCAGTGAACACAGATTGTCCGTCTGTGGGTTGAGAATCTCCCTGATCTTGGGCTCTCTGCGCAGGTCCTCTATCATCACCGGCTTCAGGTCCGTGAACATTTTGTGTATAATCTCCTCTTCATCCTGAATGCAGAACACGTTGACCGCCTCCTTGGCCGTGCCCTTTACAGCCTGTATACAGACGACCTTGCTTTCCGGCTTCAGGAGACAGATATAGCACACATCCTTATTGAGCGTATCCGCTATTACAAGCGAAATGGTGTCGAGTATCTCCCTGAGCTCAAGAGTCGAGCTTGCTATCTGCGTAACCTTTGTCAGGATGTCGGACGTTGTCAAAAGAGCGTTCTGCTCTTTGTTGCCGGTTGTTTCAGCCATAAGGTTAATTTAAATTTCCGCCTCCCTCATAAACCTTGCGGCTTCCTCGGGGGGCGTCGGATTGATGTAAAATCCCGAGCCCCACTCAAAACCTGCAATCTTTGTGAGTTTCGGTATTATTTCTATATGCCAGTGGTAATACTCGTTGTTTTCGTCCTTAAACGGCGAGGTATGGATCATCATATTGTACGGGGGGAGGTTCAGCACCTTGTCTATCTGCTTTAATGTCCGCTGCAGTATCTCGGCCAGAAGGCCGAAGTTTCCGTCCGGCAAAAAGCTGGATGCATGTTTTTTAGGCAGTATAATGGTTTCAAACGGCGACCGCGGTGCAAACGGGGCAAGCACGATAAAGTCATCATTCTCGGAAATAACCCTTGTCCTCGCTGCACTCTCCTGACGTATTATATCACAAAAAAGGCATCTCTCCTTGTAACCGTAATACTCCCGTGCATGTTCGATTTCCTCGCTCACGAGATGCGGGACAATGGGGAGGGCTATAAGCTGGGAGTGTGTATGCTCCAGGGATGAGCCCGCATCATAGCCTTCGTTCTTGAAGACAAGAACATACCTGAAACGCTCATCCTTTTTGAGATCGGTTATTCTGTAATGAAACGCCCACAGAACGTCTTCCACAGACTTCAGCGGCATTGTCGACAGCGTGAGATTATGGTCGGGACATTCCACTATCACTTCATGGGCGCCCACGCCGTTCATCTTATCAAACATGCCCTCGCCCTGCCTGTTCAACTGGCCCTCTATACTGAGGGCCGGAAACTTATTGGATACAACCCTGAGTGTCCAGCCCGGCGTATTCGGTTTGCTTTTATCAGGTCTGAAGGCCAGGATCTCGGGAGGCGTGGTGTATTCGTTGCCTTCACAAAATGCGCAGAACCCTCCTTTTTTGGCGGAAATCCGCATCCCGAAATCCGAGGGGCGCTTGCCTCTTTCGACTGAAATAATAACCCATCTGCTGGAGATGGGGTCCTTCCTTAGCTCAGGCATTCAAACCTCCAAAGAGAACGGTTATTCTCCTCGAATAACCGGCAGATTGTAATGGTTGACTTTTTGTTCATATTATATCATTAATTAAGCTATAATTTGCCATGAAACCATCTTTCCATGCAAGACATCTCAACAGCCCCTTTGAAGACCCAGCGGTTTATGTGAGGCTGCTCAGGGAAGGACGGGCATTGATGTTTGACCTCGGCTGGACATCGGCCCTTTCCGTGAGGGACATCCTCAAGACAACGGATATTTTTGTATCGCACACGCATGTTGATCATTTTATCGGGTTCGACAATATCCTGAGGGTCTCCCTTAAAAGGGAAACCCCGTTGAGGCTCTACGGCCCCGAGGGTTTTACAGACTGCGTGGAAGGAAAGCTCAAGGGATATACATGGAATCTCACCGGCGATTACCCGCTTGCCATCCATGTTTCGGAGGTAAGCGAATCATCCGTCAGAAAAGCGGTTTTCAGGGCGGAGACGTCTTTCAGGCGTGAGGATTCGGGCATGTTCCCATTTGACGGCGTCCTCCTGAGGGATTCATTTTTTAATGTTTCCGCTGCGGTTCTCGACCATCAGATACCGTGCCTGGCGTTCAGTCTTCAGGAGGATTACCATATCAATATCGACAAGGATAAACTGACGAGATTAAACCTCCCCGTGGGTCCGTGGCTCCGGGAGCTTAAGGCGGCAATCAGGGAAAACAGGACCGGCGCGGTGTTCACAATCGAGGGAAAGGATTATACCTTCGGGGAACTGAGGGATACAGCCAGTATAACCAGGGGACAGAAGATCTCCTATGTTGTGGATGTCCTCGGCAGCCGGGAGAATATAGAGAAAATCATACGGCTTGTAAGGGGTTCGGATATCCTGTATATAGAGAGCTATTTTCTCGACAGAGACAGGGACAGGGCAAAGGAACGCCGCCACCTCACTGCCAGGGAGGCCGGCAGGATAGCCCGTGAGGCAGGGGCCGCCAGGCTGGAGGCCATCCACTTCTCACCGAGATACACGGATGATGCTGAAACCCCGGCCCAGGAGGCTGAGTCGGAGTTTCAGCGTTTGCAGAGACAAATCAGGTGAGCCTGCCCTAATAGCTCATCTCGGTTTTTTTGCTCTTGCATATCTCTTTTATTTCGTCTTTTACAAGCTTGCCGTCCTGCCAGACCCTTTCCTGCACCTTGCGGCACTTTGTCACAGGATTATAATCCACAGGGTCGGCCCTGTAAACAGCGCGGCCGTCCGTTGTCCTGTACTCCACCGGCCGTCCGGTGGTCGCCGCCTCCTGTGAGGCCTTTGCAGCTATATCGGAGATAGTGGCACCGAATATTTTGCACCAAGGGTTGCACCTATGACACCGCCGCGCCACGGATTCTCCCTGTCAAGCAATGCCCCTGCAACTCCCCCGACACCGGCACCCACACCCGCGCCCCTGCTCTGAGGAACCGTACAGCTCAGCAGGAATGCGGATAATGCCAGAACAGCCGCCAATGATAATATCTTTCTCATAACCTCCTCCTTTTTACCGGTAAAACCTACTACCCTGATTTATAATCAATCAGAACTGCATGAACCTCCTTATTTTATACCACGTAATACCTGTCAATGCAAGGTCAGGAGACAGGGCTTCCCCTTCAGGGTGCATGGAAATACCGCCCGCGGGGCAGGAGGGTCCGCGAAAAAGCTTTATCCGGCCTGCTGAAATTGATAATTACACGGGAGTATTTTATACTGGACGTTAAGCCTTATGCATAAACCTTAATATTACATAAACGGTCATGAGAGTCTGCCGCAACGCCTTTATAACACGACAGGATGTTGCAGGTGACTCTTTGTCGGGGGATTCATCATGCTGAAAGTCGCAACCGCTGCGGAAATGCATGCAGAGTATAGACAGGGTCACTATTGAAGACTATGGTATTGCCGGCACAATCCTTATGGAAAGGGCCGGGCTTGCCGTTGTCTCAAGGATAAATGAACTGTTCTTCGGGAAAACGGAAGGGCGGCAACCGGCAACGGAGGAACCTCCTGTTATTGTTCTGTGCGGCGGCGGCAACAACGGTGGAGACGGCTTTGTTATAGCGAGGATTCTGCAGAATGAGGGAAAAAACGTCGAGGTGTTTCTCTCTGCCAGGCCTGAAAACCTGAAAGGCGATGCACGTATAAATTATGACGCCGCGAAAAACTTCGGCGTAAAAATTTCCCCACTCGATGAATTCCCCGGCCGGCATCCGCTTGATCAGTGCATCATTGTCGACGCGCTGCTGGGCACGGGGCTGAGCAAGGAGGTGAGAGCGCCACTGTCCGAGGTGATCAATGCGGTCAACCATTCTGCATGCCCTGTTGTCTCTGTGGACATACCCTCGGGAATTTCCTCTGATACAGGGCAGGTTATGGGGTGTGCCGTTAAAGCCCGCTACACGGTCACCTTCGGTCTTCCCAAGAGGGGCCACCTGCTTTATCCCGGGGCCGGGTATTCAGGCCGGTTGTTTATTGAAGATATAGGGTTCCCGGTGACGCTGCTGGAATCTGAAGAGATCAGGGTCAACCTGCCTGAGAGAGGGGACATGATATCCCTCCTGCCTGAAAGGCCTGCTTATTCCCACAAGGGGACATACGGCCACGTGCTCCTGGTGGCGGGCTCAAGAGGAAAGACAGGGGCGGCCCTGATGGCGGCAAGGGCGTGTCTGAGGACAGGGGCCGGGCTGGTGACGATAGGGGTGCCTGAATCGCTTGTAGGCACATTTCAGTCAATGGTCACGGAGGAGATGATCCTTCCACTGGCGGACAAGGGCAACGGTACGCTTTCTTATGAATCCGCAGGCACAATCCTTGAGTTTCTCAGAAACAGGGCCGATGTCCTTGCAGCAGGCCCCGGCCTGTCGGTTGACGGGGAAATAACGGGGCTTATCGGCAGGCTCATTGCAGAGTCCGTTTCCCCCGTGGTTATTGACGCAGACGGATTAAACGCCGTTGCAGGCAACACTGCCGTCCTGAGAGACAGCCGTTTCCCTGTTGTTCTTACGCCGCATACCGGCGAGATGGCGAGGCTCCTGCACGGGCCGTCCTCAGAAGAAGGCGGTCTCCGGGCCATGATAGAAAAGGACAGGATCAGTACGGCAGTGTCATTTGCAGAAAAAACCGGAACGTATCTGGTCCTCAAAGGCGTTCCCACTGTGACGGCTACCCCTGAGGGAGATGCATTCATAAATCCCACCGGCAATCCCGGCATGGCTTCCGCAGGCTCGGGTGATGTGCTTACGGGCATCATATCCGCCTTTCTCGCCCAGGGCCTGGGTCCGCGGGATGCATCGGTTCTCGGAGTATACATGCACGGCCTTGCCGGAGATATTGCCGCCCGTGAGAAAGGGCAGCATTCCGTGATCGCATCGGATATCACCGCCATGATACCGGCGGCGTGCATGTCCTTGAGCGGAAGCCGCCCTTGATGCTGCATGAAGGGGCGGAGAGGAAATAAATAATGAAGGTCATTGAACCTCCCAATATTGAATTTCCTGATACAAGGGCGTTTTTTACCGGGAAGCTGCCGCCCGGTAAGGATATTTATGAAATCGTCTCCGGACAGTGCGGTATCTCAAGGGACAGTATCTACCTGCCGGTTCAGAGGCATACCACCACAGCATACGTGCTTGAAACGGAATCTGAGCGCGTGGTTGCGGACGCGGTTATAACAGGCAGAAAAGGGGTATTGATCGGCGTGCTGGTCGCTGACTGCGTGCCTGTTCTCCTGTACGACCCCCTTAAGAGGGTAGCAGGCGCTGTTCATGCAGGCTGGAGGGGGACGGCGGGAGGGATTCTGAAGGGAACCGTCCGGGCCATGCAGGAAAGGTTCGGCTGTTCAGCCGGGGACATCCTGGCAGCCATAGGTCCGAGCATCAGGGGGTGCTGCTATGAGGTGGGGGAAGATGTCAGGGCCGGAATACAGGAGGCCACGGGCAGTGGGGATTATTTCAGGCGGCATGGTGATAAATATCTCCTTGACCTTGCAACCGCCAATAAAATCCAGGCCGTTGTTGCCGGCATCCCGGGGGAAAATATCTGGCAGGCAGGAGAGTGCACTTTCTGTAATCCGGATAAGTTCCATTCATACAGATATACAAAAGGCACGGCAGGGAGACAGGGTGGTTTTATAGGAATATGGTAATATAACCTTAAATGTTGCATAAACGGGCAGAGGAGTCTGCCCCGCCGGCATGATTTCACGCCACTGGAAGGTAGTTAAAAAAACAAAAAATCAGGCAGTTTCGATTTTCCGGAGGAAAGATGCTTAAAGCAAAAGACATTATGACCAGGGATGTTATCACCGTAAACCCGGAGGCGACCATAAAAGAGCTTGCAAGGCTCCTGACAGATCACAGGATAAGCGGCGTGCCGGTGGTGAATGACAAGGGAGAGATAGCCGGGATCGTTACGGAAAATGATCTGATCAGGAAGAACAAGCGCCTGCACATTCCGACGGTGATCAGGCTTTTCGACGCCTACCTGCTTGTGGGGTCAAAGGAGATGGAGAAGGAGATCAGGAATATAGCGGCCACTACAGTTGATGAGATATGCACAAAAGAGGTTGTATCCATTGATGAGGAGACGACCGTGGAGGAGATCGCCACCATAATGGCTGAACAGCATATCCACCTCCTGCCCGTGCTACGCGGCCGGAAGGTTGTCGGAATCGTCGGCAAGGCCGACATGGTCAGGGCCATGGCTGATGAAGTTTCAAAGTAAAAGTGAGGCGGAGACACGAAGCATAGGCCGCAGGCTCGGGAAGAAGCTGAAACGCGGAGACGTGGTCTGCCTTTACGGCGGGCTGGGATCGGGAAAGACGACCATGGCCAAGGGGATAGCATCCGCTCTGGGAATCAGCGAGCGTGATGTAACGAGCGCGAGCTTTTAATCGCCGAGCATGAGGCGGATATACCTTTCTATCATATTGACCTTTACAGGATAAGCCCTCATAATGTTTCAGAGCTTGGCCTGCACGAGTATCTGGAATCCGACGGCATATGCGTGATCGAGTGGGCGGAGAGGGCTGAGGGAGAGATCCCGGAAGGAAGCATCAGGGTCAGGCTCCGTTATACCCGGGAAA
The DNA here is from genome assembly GCA_013152795.1 of Deferribacteres bacterium. Classification (GTDB taxonomy): domain Bacteria; phylum Nitrospirota; class Thermodesulfovibrionia; order UBA6902; family UBA6902; genus JAADFS01. The sequence continues at coordinate 1,571 of JAADFS010000233.1, read as the reverse complement.
ACCGCAGGGAGATAGAAATTACAGGGATTGAATTATGAAACGAATCGGAATAATTGCAAAAAGAGGTGAACCAGAGGCTGTCGCCGTGGTCAGAGACATGCTGGAGTGGTTAAAGGGAAGAAGCGTCACGTGCTTTATAGAGAGTGAACTGGCATCACAACTCGGTGTCAAGGGTTATCCAAGGAAAGATATCCCCTCAAAATCCGATATTGTCATGGTATTCGGCGGCGACGGCACTCTCCTGAGCGTTGCAAGGCTTGTCGGGGATAAAGGTGTTCCGATACTGGGGATAAACCTGGGAAGTCTGGGATTTATCACGGAGCTCAACAAAAAAGAGCTGCATGAACATATGGATGCCATCTTTTCCGAAAAATACTCTTTTGAAGAAAGGATCATGCTCCTGGCCGATGTCTACCGCGGGAAAAAGAGGATAGTCCGGCACAATGCGTTTAATGACGTGGTCCTGAACAAGAACGTGCTTTCGAGAATGTTTGAACTTGACATAATCGTCAACAGCCGGTATGCAAACAGTTTAAGGGCGGACGGCCTGATAATATCAACACCAACGGGGTCGACGGCCCATTCGCTTTCCGCGGGGGGGCCGATACTCTACCCCACACTTGAGACTTTCCTGATGACCCCCATATGCCCCCATACACTGACCAACAGGCCCATTGTGCTTCCCGACACGTTTATACTGGAGATGAAAATAAGAGGCGGTGACGATGTATACATGACGATCGACGGTCAGGAGGGATTCCCGCTGCAAGTCAGGGACCGGATTGTGGTTAAAAAGGCCGATTACAAGGCAAAGTTCCTCGTTTTGCACAACAGGGATTATTTTCGCATATTAAGGAGCAAGCTTAAATGGGGGGAGTAAACCCCTCTTCCCCTCCCCGTTGAAGGGGGCAGGATGTGGGTGAACATGTACGACAGGAGAGAGATAAGAGAAAGACTCAGAAAGGCCATGGAGTTTTACAGCGAGCTGGGATTTGAATACCTGCCCGTAAAGAATATCACTGCTTCAACCGGGCACAGGCTGCACGGTGAGGCGCCGGCGGGTCATATCAAAAAAGACCGGGATGAAGAGCTGAAAAACCTGAGGGCCGTGATAGGCGACTGCCGCAGGTGCAAGCTCTCGGAAGGACGCAAAAATATCGTCTTCGGTGAAGGCTCGCCTGATGCCGGATTGATGTTTATCGGTGAAGGCCCCGGCAGGGATGAAGATATCCAGGGAAGGCCCTTTGTGGGTGATGCGGGGAAACTCCTCACAAAGCTGATAACAAGAATGGGCATGAAACGCGAAGAGGTCTATATTGCAAATATCATAAAATGCAGACCGCCGTTTAACAGAAATCCTGAAGAAGACGAAATAGCCGCATGCATGCCTTTTATTGAAAAACAGATAGATATAATCAGACCCCGTGTTATTGTCTGCCTCGGCAAGGTGTCGGCCCATGCGCTGCTGGGCACGGATATCCCGATAAGCAGGCTCAGGGGCACTTTTCTGCAATACAGGGGCATTCCTGTAATGCCGACATTTCATCCGGCGTATCTGCTGAGAAATCCAA
>JAADFS010000232.1 GCA_013152795.1 Deferribacteres bacterium | reverse complement strand
TGCTGGAGCGCAAGATCGAAAAGAACGAACATATAGATTCCAGGGACGTGGCGGAGATTACAGCGCTTATCAACCAGGCGAAGGACCAGGCCAGACTCCTTTCGAGAGGGCTACTGTCACTGGAGGCGGAAGAGGACAGCCTGATGGTGGCGCTGAAGGACCTTGCCGCCAATACCAGAAGGATTTTCAACGTGGCATGCGAGTTCAAATGTGAGGATATGGTCTCGATATACAATAAGACGGCCGTCACACACCTGTATCGCATTGCCCAGGAGGCGGTCACCAATGCAGTCAGACACGGCAACCCCTCACGTATCGAGATTTGCCTTTCAAGGAGAAATGATGAGGTTGAGCTGAAAATAAGGGATAATGGAACAGGTATTCCTGAACCATCCGGACAGACGACAGGAATGGGGCTTCAGATCATGAGATACAGGGCGAACATGATAGGGGCTTCGTTTGATATCCACTCCGAGAGCGGCGGTGGAACGCTGGCGGTGTGTGTTTTCACCGATAAGGTAAAGGAAAAGGATTGACCTTGATGGTGGCGGGCCTGCCTATTTCTTTTTCGGGGGGACAACGGTTTTCTTGATTTTCTTTCTGGCAAGGTTCGCCTGTTCGGAGTCAGGGAATTTTTCTATCAGCTTCTCAAGTATTATCCTTCCGGTCTTTTTGTCTTTCAGAGCATAAAATGCGAGTCCCTGCTTGAGCATTGCGTCCGGGTACTTGTTACTGTCCGGGTTTTTCCTGAAGAGTTCTTCATAGGCAAGAATGGCATCCTCATAATTGCCTTCCTTGTAATAACTCTCCCCTATCCAGAAACGCGCATTGTCCGAGTATTCACTCTCGGGATAATCATTGATCACGGACATAAACTTTTTACGCGCTTCTTCCATTCTGCCTTCCTTGTAGTCCTTGTAGGCCTCCATATAGAGGTCTTTTATTTTTTTCACCTGCGCGGCGTCAGCCCGTACCGTTTCACTGCCCTTGGAGACCTTGGCTTTTTGGGTCTCCCCGGGTCTTTCCGGTCCGCCGGAGATTTTCGCCTCTTTTTCGATCAGGTCGAGCTTTTTTCTTAAGTCTTCGACGGCAAGCTCCAGTTCCTTGAGCCTCGCCTCAAGGCTCTCCCTCGCCTTCAGGAATTCAGCGGAACTCTTCTCGGCAAAATACCGCGCCTCTTCAAAACGTCCCGTCAATATGCGGAATTCGCCTGTCAAAGACTGGAGCTGAATCACGAGGTCGGAGACTGTTCCGGCTGTGGCCTTTTGTGTCTCTTCGATCCTCTTCAGTTTTTTATCGATCTGTTTCTTCCAGGGGGGGACCCGCGTCCTGATAGTGGATGACCGGCTTTCGATATTCTTAAGCTGGGACTTCAGTGTGTTGATGTCATACTGCATCCTGCCTATTTCTTCGGATGTGGCGCATCCTGCAACAAGGACAGGGGTCAGGGCAAGGAGGAGGACAAGCCGCAACCACGGTACTGCTGCACGGCGCCACAGTGCGGAAAATATGTTTGAACAATAGATGTTAAAGGGCGTTTCCGTTGTTTTACGCTGCTGTTGCATGGCCGGTCAGGTTTTATTTTGCCACAACAAAATGGGCCCTTCTGTTTCTCTGCCAGCAGGCCTCGTTATGCTGCGTGCAGACGGGCTTCTCTTCACCATAGGTTATGGTCATTATCCTTGATGGAGCCACACCGAGGGAGACGAGGTAATTTTTGGTGGACTTTGCCCTTCTTTCACCGAGGGCAAGGTTATATTCATTTGTCCCCCTTTCATCACAGTGACCTTCGATTATGATATTGATGTCTGGATTTTCATTGAGGAATGCGGCCACTGCATCCAGGATGGGCCTGGCATCAGGCCTTATATCGTATTTATCGAAGTCAAACAGGACATCAATGAAGACCTCCCTTGCCTTTTCTTCAGGCGACAACTCTTCAGCGGCGATCTTTTCTTCTTCTATAACCGGCAGTTGCTCTTCGGGTACCTCTTCCGCCACTTCGGGTGCCGGGGTCACTGTCTCCACCTTTGGGGGCGGCGCCGGCTTAACGGCCTCTTCTTCAGGAGCCTTTACATATTTCTTCGAACAGCCGACGGCGAAAACCAGCAAAAGAACAACAAAAAGTTTTTTCATAGTCATGTCCTCCTCATGAAATTAAATAATTTTTCAGTCAATGTTTCTATTTGAAATATGGTGACCATTTCGGTGACATTGCCTTTATGTATCCGGGTGTTATCCTCTTCAGTCCCTCTCCGTTTGAACGCATTATGTAAATACTGCGGCCCCCGTCCCTGTCCGAGTCAAATGCTATAAAAAAACCGTCCGGCGAAAAAGACGGACTCTCATTATTACCGCTGAAAGTAAGCTGCCTTAAATCACTACCGTCAGATTTTACCACGAATATCTGATTTTTGCCATTTTTTCTTCCCACAAATGCAATCAGGTCATCAGCGGGGGACCATGAGGGAGATGTGTTGTATGAACCCTCGAAAGTGAGCCTTCTCACAGCGCTTCCGTCTGAATTCATTATGTATATCTGGGGTGTGCCCCCCCTGTCGGATACAAAGGCTATTTTCCTGCCGTCAGGGGAAAATACAGGGGAGACGTCTATGCCGAAGGACCTTGTCAGCTTTTTCAGCCCCTTCCCGTATATATCGATTGTATATATCTCGGAGCTGCCGTCTCTTGAGGACGAAAATGATACCAGTCCGTCCGGTGAGGTGCCGCCCACCAGATTGAGTCCCTTCGATGAAAAGAGCACGGTTTCAACGGGTCGCCTGAGATCGCGGATATAAATCTTCCATTTCCTGTTTCTCTCGGATGAATAGAGCAGAAACCGGCCGTCGCCGGACCAACTGTGGCTTGATATGAGTCCCCTTGAAACAACCGTTTTTGAGTTGTACCCGTCCCAGTCCATCACGCGCAGCTCTTTTCTGCCTATTGATGAATTCACCAGGTATGAAATCCTGGTCCTGAAGATTCCCTTTCTGCCGGTTGCGATATTATAGATGTCATTTGATATGCTGTGGGCCATTGTGCGCAGAATCATTGAAGACGCATCAAGCCTCTTCTTGAGCACTTCACTGTTCTCAATCAGGTCCGTGACGGTCAGGATGACCTTCAGGCCGTCCGACATATCAACTGCCAGGTCAGCCTTGATCTCGGCGCCCGGCACATCAGGGTCGACGAATTCAAACATCCCCGTCGCCTCCAGATCGCTCTTCACCGTCCACTCGATCTTTTTTGCACCGGACGGCCCTTTCGTGTTGATGGAGATGGGGAGTTTCCTTATTGCAGGGGATGTGATGTCTATATAGATTCTTGCCTGTGCGGCAGAAAGGACGATGCAGAGAAATAAAATACATATGAGACTAATGACGGTGGTCTTCTTCATGGACGAAACCTCAGGACTACCTCTCTTTCCACTGGATGAGGGGGCAGGGGAGATGAATCCAGCACGGCCTTTACAGCCGAACGGTCAAAGGGCCTGCTGCCTGATGACTTTTCAATCCGGTGAAAGA
>JAADFS010000231.1 GCA_013152795.1 Deferribacteres bacterium | reverse complement strand
TAGGAATACGGCTGCAGCCAGGACGGGAGCACGGAGACGGGATAAAGGACGCCCCCCAGAAGCCCGGATGCCACGCTCATGATCCAGTTGACAGGGCTTCCCTGCTTGAAGATGATTATAAAGGAAGCGGAAAAAAGCCCTATGCCTATGAAGGAAAGCATGGTCAGCACGAGAGTTGCCGCAAGCGCGGGCAGGCTTGACACATGCAGTCTCACGCCGAAAATGAATACCCCGAAAACCATGTATGCAATGATCCGCAGGGATGTGAATGTAAAGTTGTACAGGGTTGATGAAAACAGGATTGTAGGCACCGAGGTCGGTGTCACCAGCAGTGCCTCAAGCGTCCCCATCATCTGCGCGCTGCGTATCTGGCCCGAAAAACTGTTCAGGGACACGGAGAGGTAATCTGTAAATGCTATGCCCGTCAGTACGAAGGCGAAGTAGTCCCCGCCGTAGGGCCGGAGCTGTTCGCTTTTGCCGGCGCCGATCAGTTGCGAGAGGAAATAGAACATGAGAGTGGAGATGAATATGCCGCCGAACTGCATGATAAAGTTGAAACGGTAGCTTGCCGCGATGAGAAGATCCCGCATGAAAAACGACAGGGGTTTCAGCATTTTCCCACCAGCCTCTCAAATACCCTATTAAGCTCAACGGGCTTTTCCCTGCACGCATGCACGTTGATTCCCATCTCCACAAGGGCCCGGATAAACAGCGGAATCTCCTGCTTGTGTGCGGTTAGTTCGAATTCGAGATGCCCGTTGTTGTGAACACGGCGCACGGGGTTGATCCCTATCTCCCGCAGCCTTTCCACAGGACAGTTGTCGACTGACATATGATAGAGGCTCTCCCTGCCTATGAGTGACCTCAGGTGCTGGAAATCTCCTGAAGCGATAATCCTGCCTCTGTGTATGACAGCGAGCCGCGTACATACCTCTTCCGCCTCCTTCAGGTTATGTGTGCACCATAATACGGTCTTGCCTTTTTTAAACGCCAGCTCATTAATCGTGAGGTTGATGAATCCGGCCGCGGCTATGGGATCAAGGCTTTTTGTCGGTTCATCCATGAGCAGTATCTCGGGGTCGGGGAGGAGGGCGCGTGCAATCGCCAGCCTCTGTTTCTGCCCGTCGGAGTATTTCATGAAGGGTATGTCCGCCTTTTCCTCAAGCCCGGTTAATTCCAGAAGTTCATCTACCCTTTTATTTTTCCGCCGGCCGGACAGGTTGTACAGCATTGCAAAGAACTTGAGATTCTGTCTGCCGGTAAGTCTCCAGTAAAAGCTCCTTTCACTGGAATTGACAAGCCCGATCTTGTGCCTTACACGCGATGACTGGCTGCGCAGGTCATAACCGCAGACAGTGCCGGAACCACCGTCCGGAAGTATGAGGGTTGCGAGTATCTTGATAAGGGTGGTCTTGCCGGCGCCGTTCGGCCCGAGGAGCCCGAATATCTCGCCGTGCTCAAGGGAAACCGTGACTCCCCTGAGCGCTTCGGTCCTCACGGGCGGCCTGCGCAGCAGGAGAGTCCTCCATGAGCGTTCAATGAAGGTCTTGCTTATGTCCCGCAGTTCAACGGCAGGCCTCATATGGCTTCACATGCCTGCGCCCCCGTTTTTTCCCCCTCATTGACCCTTCCCCGTCCGACTTGTTAAAATACAAGTGCCCTTTAAAGATGTATTTGACCGATACGCTTTGGGGGCAGCCCCCTTGCCCTGTGCAGGGGGGTTTTTTAATTTTTTCTGTTATTTATTACAGTTGCCTGTTTCTGTGACCTTACATGATTAAAACCGCCGCCGACGGTTTTGGACGTCGGTTTTCCCCTCGTGAAAACAAAAATACCCTTTAAAGATGTATTTGACCGATACGCTTTGGGGTGCAACCCCTTTACACTGTGAGGGGGCTCTTAAAAATATTATACCGCTGTTTTTACGAAGTTACATGATTGAGAACCGCCCCTGAGAGTCTGGCGTTGACCTCCTTGACGGCTGTTGAGGCCTCTTTTAACGTCTTGACCGACAGTCTCCCCGACTTTATCACGAGTATTACCCCGTCTGCAACAGAGGACAGCAGCGTTGCATCAGGGTCCTCAAGAAGCGGCGGGGTATCCACGAGCACTATGTCAAAATGCTGTTTCAGAATATCCGTAAACTTTGAAAGGAGCATCACGAATCTCATCCCGTTTATTTCCTCCGTCTCCCCTCCCGCGGTCAGTAACGACACATGGGGATTCGCAAGCGTTTTTATATGCGACAGGATCGCTTCTTCAAAGACGCGGCTCCCTCCTGTATGACTCAGGCGCTGTATAATCGCATTATAGTTTTCCTCAAAGTCTATTCTCTCGTTTTCATATGGTTTCAGGTTTGTCCGCTCAAAGCGGAACGTCCCGTGTTTCCAACTGAAGAGTTTCTGGAGCTGCTCTTCCATCTGGAGCTTTACCGGCCCGCGGAGTTTGTCGAGGGTAATATAGCCTGCGTTGACCAGGATGTATCCCAAAGGCTGGCCGGTCCGGCGGTTTCTCTCCAGTGCATCCTCAAGCTGGGCTCCGGTTATAAAGCCGCCGCTTACAAGCATGCTTCCGAGACGGTTGGCAAAGGGATTCTCCCTGCTCTCCACATGATACAGCCGGCCGTTGTCAAAGAATGCGGATATGGCGTTTCCGTTATTGTTGACGGCAAGGCTGCCGCTTAATTTTTTCAGGGAAATGAAGGTGAACAGGTCATCCACGCTGCATTTGTCGAGGGTGCCGGAATGAATGTTCAGGGACATGACCTGTTGCATTGCATCAACCAGTCCGTCAGTATTTTCCACTCCGAAGACCCGGTGCAGGGAAGGATGCCTCAGGTCAGCGTCCACCATCAGCACACTGAAACCGTTCCTTGACAGCCTCAGGGCTGAATTCGCCAGGACCGTGGTCTTTCCTTCGCCGGATGTGGCGCTCTGGATGAAGAAGGCCTGGCCCGGTTCCTTCTGCAGGATCATCTGTATGCCGGGGATCAACGGGTTTGCCACATCCGAGGCGTAGTAGGTTTTGGCATGCTTCCTTTTTTTCTTCACCGGTTCGTCCCAGAACAGGGCTGTGTCTCTTTTCCTTTGTTTCGATTTATAAAAAGGGATGATGCCCAGTACGGGTATGCCCAGCCTGCGCTGCACATCCTCGGGAGTCTTAACGGTGTTGTCCATGTATTCAAAGAAAAAGGCAAGAAAAGGCCCCATAAACATGCTCATGACCACGGCGAGAATAATATTCAGGAAAGTCCTGGGCTTTACCGGGGCCCGGGGCACTTCAGCCTCGTCCACGATGCTGACATTGCTGGTATTGAGCAGGCTCGCAAGGCCCAGTTCCTTTGCCTGTTTGAGGAGGAAATCATAGGTCTGCCGGTCGCTTTCCACTTCCTGCTTTAACACCTCGTAATTGATGTCAGCCTTGACAGGTCCGGCCCTGCCGAGCTCCGCCAGCTTCCCCTTGGATGTCTCGATCTCCTTTTCCAACTGGGTTATGGCGGAGTTGATGGCGGCCATCTTCGGATGCTTGGGCCCGTAAGTGACTGCTATTTCCTGCCTTTTATCCTTAAGCATGTCCAGCCGGTCACGCATGTCCATGATCTCCGACTCCATGTCCATAATACTCTGGGACGCTTCCAGTATGTTCTTCTGTTGCCGGAGCTGGTTCATGATCCAGTTAAGCCCGTTTTTGAATGCGGAGATTTTCATCTGAGTCGTCATCTCGATAAATGCCCTTGCATGGGCGTTCGCAACCCGTGCGGCCGTCTCCGGCGAGGGGGCGAGGAAGCTGATATTGGCAAGCTGGCTGTTCCGGAAGGGTTGTATTCTCAGATTCCCGAGGTACCAGTCTATGATCCTTGACATTTCAGGTCCGGCCGGTATGCTGCGTGGTTTTTGGGCATCCGCTGTTTCATCCGGGGCGCTGACCGTGGAAGGGCCGCCTTCGCCCGGGGGTGAGAGGGGCTCCGGAAGAATATCTGAAAGGACGCCTTTCCCGGCCGGCCTTCTGTAGAACTCCTCCCACAGTTTCAGGTCCTCTATGACCTTCAGTGCGAGCCCCCGGCTCCTGAGGAGGTTGACCTGTGTCTGGTAAAAGGTGTCATTCCGGGTATCGCGGTCAAGCATGTTTCCTGCGGCGAGGGGCACGGAGATGTCTTTTGATATGATTATCTGGGCCGTCGCCTTGTATACGGGCGTTGACATATAGGAAAAAAGCGCCACAATGCTTATCAGTGCGAATGAGAAAATTATGACCACGCCCTTGCGTTTTTTTATGATGGCGATATAGTCACTCAGATGCACCTGTGCCGCTGACATGGAGGATTCGTGAGGCTGGTGAGTTGTCCTGGTATCCAATTTTCTCCGGTCTGCCCTGCCGTTGGGTATTGCCCTTTATTGCCTGAGACTTCCGGCTGAGACGGAACCGCGGAAGACCAGGGGACGAGTAGGGGAACCGCCCCCCTGCTTTGACATCGGGCTGCCTGCTGCGAAAATAAAAATACCCTTTAAAGGTGTATTTGACCGATACGCTTTGGGGTGCAGCCCCTTGCCATGTACAGGGGGGCTTTAAATTTCTTCAGTGTCTGTATAAAAAACAGACCTATTGTTTAAACGCCTTCAGCAAAAGTTTCATCGCATGATTCCATAACGTTTAGTTTTTGTGCGGGCAGGCGGCTGGACAGTGCTCCGCCTTCTCGGTTACATCCGTCAAACCGGGAAGGTATAATCGCTTGTCATTCCGGCCTCTCAGAAATCGATCCTGCCGGAAGGAGTATCACCCGTGCGCTTCATTTGCGGGAATAACCCACGGCCTGCTCTCTATGATTTTTATCACGCAGGCAAGTTTTTGCGCACCTGTCTTTTTTCTTATTCCGGAAAGCCCGTTTTTTCTTTCTTGATATTAAATAAAAAGATTATTCTAAAATACAAACATGATATAAGAAAGTCAACCTTAATTTTGCACCCGCGGGGAGTAAGGCATGCCGTGTGTTGGTTAGAGGAGAGATTTTACGCCGGATTGCATACCTTGACGCACAGGCCGCATATGTACTGTCCCACATTATGCGCCTTTGCAAAGTATTTCAGCTTTTCAAGGCAGGCGCCCTTGTTCCACTCCGTGTGCGATTCCCGGATGGCGGACACCGGACATATATCCATGCATTTCCTGCATTCCCCGCAGTCATTTTCAACCGGACTGTCCGTCTTCAGGGGCATATCAGTCAGGATGGTTGCGAGCCTGATTTTTGATCCGTATTCGGGGTGAACAAGGAGGTTGTTTCTGCCTATCCAGCCGATGCCTGCGCGGAGTGCTATCATCTTGTGCGACAGATGCGCTGTCTGTGCCTCCCAGTCCACGATCTGGCTCGCAGGCACAGGCAGTGCCCTGTATCCTTCGTTCTGAATCGCTATGGAGATCTTTGTCGCGGTCTGGTCGAGCAGCCAGTTCAGCATCCTGTAGTGGTGCAGATAATGGCGGGTGGGGCCTGTGACGCAGCCTTTCAGGACCGCAGCCGAAACCCTTGCGCCGATGCTAATCCCGCAGGTCAGGCCTTCCGTCTGATCCAGCGGCAGGGCATCGAAATGGGGTCTCAGGTCTTCGACGCTTCCTGCCCCGAATGCGGTGGCCCCCTCGGAGACCGCTATCGCCTTTAATTTGTCATACATCCGTTTACAGCCACTTTTCAATCATTGCGATGGCCTCGGCGCTGTCCCATTCCCTGGGGCCGACGATTCTCTCCCTGAGAATGCCATCCTTGTCAATGATGAAGGTCTGTGGAATTCCGATTATGCCGTAGAGTTTTGCAGTCTCTTTCCACGGGCCGATCAATGTGGGAAAGCTCACACGCTGGGTTTTAAAATACGGGGCCAGGTTGCCCGGGTCGTCCCTGAAGAGTATCCCGAGCATCTGAAACGGCCTGCCCTTCATCTTCTCGTGCAGGGCCTCCTTGGAAGGCATCTCGGATTTGCAGGCCGGGCACCACGTGGCCCAGAAGTTTAAAAACACCACCTTGCCCCTCAGGTCCGAGAGCCTCCAGATCCTGCCTTCCGTGTCCTTGTACTCGAATTCCGGCGGCCCACAGAGGCGGCTCCCCCGTATGTCTTTTTCTCCGGCAGGACAAGCAGTGCGGCAACCGCAACTGTCAGAAGCATTGCGAGGATAATTCCTTTATGTTTCATTGACGGCTCCTGTGACCTCCATTGCCCGCCGGGCGGGCGGGTAATATTATAGCTTAAGGGATTTTTTTTGTTAACAGGCAGACGGCCTGTGCGGCCATGCCTTCACCCTTTCCGGTAAAGCCCATGCCCTCGTTGGTCTTGGCCTTTATATTAACCGCCTCATAAGGGATGCCGGCGCCGGAGATGTTTTCCTTCATTGCCCCGATAAACGGCCGGAGCCTCGGTTTTTCGGTTATAACGATCGAATCGACCCATGCTATCTCAAGGCCCTTCCGCCTCACCAGCCCTGTAATCTCCGAGAGCATCTCAATGCTTGAGGCGTCCTTCCATCTGGCGTCCGTATCCGGGAAATGCATGCCTATGTCGCCTGCGCCGAGGGCCCCCAGTATTGCATCGATTATTGCATGGCAGAGCACATCCGCATCGGAATGGCCGTCCAGCCCCTGTTCAAATGGGATATGCACGCCTCCGATAATGAGCTTTCCGCCCTTGACCAGCCTGTGGGAATCATAGCCTATGCCTATTCTCACGGTGAAGCCCGCTCCTTTGAGAGTATGTGCTCCAGAAGGTCGATATCCTCCGGTGTCGTAACCTTTATGTTCAGGGGGCTGCCTGCAATGATTTTAACCCTGCCGCCGATCCTTTCAACAAGGGCGGCGTCGTCTGTTGCATGAAAGCCTTCCCTGTAAGCCGCATCATACGCCTTTTTGATGATGCTGAAGGAAAAAAGCTGGGGGGTCTGTATGGCACGCACACGGGCGCGCTCGAGTGTGGATACTATAATGCCGTCTTCAGAGACCATTTTCAGCGTATCCCGCGCAGGTACTCCAGGGGCGGCGCCGTCTGCATTTTTCATCTCTCTCAGTAAGTCATCCAGGGTGTTTTCAGGAATGACCGGCCTCGCGCCGTCATGAACCATGATGAGCATGTCACCTGTCCGTCCGGCGCCGTCTTCTTCAACGAGGCGCAGTGCGTTATATATGGAGTCCTGTCTTTCCCGGCCTCCGGGGGCGATACGCCTTATCTTGCCCAGGTTGAGGTCCCTGGCCATGTCAAGCGCCCTCGTGGTATCCTCCTGCCTGAGCACGGGGATGATCTCTGTGATGGATTCTTCCATGTGAAGTCTCTTCAGGGTATGCGCCAGCAGCGGAAGCCCGCGCACCACGGCAAAGATTTTCCCCTTTGATGAACCGAATCTTCTCCCTGCACCGGCTGCAGGGACTATGGCGGTTATTTCCTTCTTCACTTTACCTTACAGTGGCATAAAAACATCGCCGGCGGGCATTTAATGCCTTGCCATCCTCAGCTCTTCCCTCTCTGCATCCTCCTTGAGCTTTGCAAATATCATTCTCCCTGCCGTGGTCTGTAAAACGCTTGTCACGATAACATCGACCTGCTGGTTTATGGACCTTCTTGCATGATCAACCACCACCATTGTCCCGTCATCGAGATAACCCACGCCCTGGTTGGATTCCTTGCCTTCCTTGGCGATGAAGATATTCATCTTTTCACCCGGCAGGACCACGGGTTTCAGGGCGTTTGCAAGCTCGTTGAGATTAAGCACGGTTACACCCTGAAGCTCGGCCACCTTGTTGAGATTAAAATCATTGGTGATTATCTTGGCCCCGAGCAGTCTCGCAAGCGCCACCAGTTTGGCGTCCACTTCCTTTATCTTCGGAAAGTCCTCGTCTATAATCTTCACCGTGATATTGGACATCTTCTGTATCTTGTGCAGGATATCAAGCCCCCGTCTGCCGCGCGCCCTCCTCAGGGGGTCCGAAGAGTCGGCGATGTGCTGGAGCTCCTGCAGGATGAACTGGGGGATGATAAACGTCCCCTCGATAAAGCCGGCCTCGCACACGTCCACTATCCTGCCGTCTATTATCACACTGGTATCGATGATCTTGGTGTACTCCTCCTCCACCCTGCTTTTAAATATCTTTACAATGTTTCTCAGGGTAAAGTCCTTGCCCGCCCTCAGTCCGAGGAGCAGGCCGCTGTAGCCGAACAGTGCATTGAATATGACGCCGATATATGTCCCCTCCATATTCGTAAAGATGGTCTTGAGAGGGAGATAGATCAGCTTTGCGAACAACAGACCTGCTGAAAGGCCGATCAGGCCTCCCACAACGGTTCCGAAACCGACCATTGTGAGGATGTACTCGAGGATAAGGGCGATTACGCCGACCGCGGCGCCCCATACTATACCCAGATACGCCGCCCCTTCCCTTAATCCGACTGCATAGCCGCCTGCAACAAACACCATGAAAAAAATGATTCTGTATAGCATTTGCCCGTCCTTTTGGTTTTATTTTAACCTTACAGTCACAGAAAATATCGCCGGCAGGTGAGACTGCGTCTCCCATACCCGTGGACATTTATGCAAAACCTTCAGGCTAAGAATAAATTTTCAGGGTAACATACAGCTTGTTACCGCCCCTGTTGATGAAAAGAAGTGCAGTATCCCCCTTTTTTATATCCGGAATTATTTTGTTGAAGTCGGTTAAGTCTCTCACCCTTTTTTTGTTGATTTCCTGTATTACATCGCCTTTTCTCAGGCCTGCATCATCGGCGGCGCTGTAGGGCTCGACATTGACTATCACAACACCTTTTTCGTTTTTGGACAGACCGAGCTGCTTGGCTATCTCGCGCGTAAGATTCATCACACTGAAGCCCGCAAGCATGTTTTCCTCTCCCGCTAAGGCATCCTCGGGCTCATCCGGAGACAGCCGGGCTATATCCTGCGGGAATTCCGAAATCGTTACATTGAGAAAAAGAGACTTTCCCTCCCTCAGGACTTTCAGTTTTATCCTGCTTCCCACCTTGCTCTGGGCCACTATATTCCTGAGTGCCCCCACATTCCTTATCTCCCTGCCGTCGACCTCAAGGATTATATCCCCCCTTTTCAGGTGTGCCTCTTCAGCAGGGCTTCCCCGGAATATGTCGGTGACAAGGGCGCCGGCCGATTTTTCAAGGCCGAACTCACCCGCCAGCTCGGTGGTGAGATTCTGTATTGTCACCCCGAGCCATCCCCTTGTGACCTTGCCCTTCTTGATAAGCTGGGTCATAACGGACTTGGCCATGTTGCTCGGTATAGCAAAACCTATCCCCTGGTAGCCCCCTGTCCTTGAGAAGATCGCAGTGTTTATGCCGATCAGCTCGCCCGCGATATTTACAAGCGGACCTCCCGAGTTGCCGGGGTTGATGGCTGCGTCGGTCTGTATGAAATCTTCATAATCCGCAATGCCGACATTCGCCCTGCCGAGGGCGCTTACTATGCCCATTGTGACCGTATGCCCCAAGCCGTAAGGATTGCCGAAGGCAAGCACGAATTCACCGACCATAAGGTCGTCCGAGTCCCCCCATTTTATGGCCGGAAGGTTCTCGGCCGGTATCTTTATTACTGCAAGGTCCGTCTTGGGGTCTGTGCCGATTATCTTGCCCTTGTAATTCTGCTGGTTATACAGGGTCACCTTTATTTCATCGGCCTTTTCCACCACGTGATTGTTTGTTATTATGTATCCGTCAGGCGATACCACCACTCCTGAGCCGAGATTCTGTTCCTTCCATTTCTTCGGCATGTTGAAGGGTTCAAAGAAATCCTTCAGGGGCGCGCCGAAGAAGTTGGGAGACGAGGAATCCTTCTTCATGACCGTTTTCGATGTGGATATATTTACAACGAGAGGGCTGATAACCCTGACAACATCTGAAAATGCGGTGCCCTCCCCGGAGGGCGACTGCGGTATCTGGATATTGTAAGTATAAGGCGGAGTGGAGGTCTTATCCCCGAAAATACCCGGCCGCTGACCCATAAGATAACCGGCAATCAGGGCGGCAATTATAAGAAACAGGAAAATCGTTTTTTTCATTTATTTTTTTAAGCAATACCTCCGGCGTTAAGTTTTACCTTACAGTTGCACAAAATACTGCCCGTTTATACAACATTAAGGAAAACACTGTAACCATTTTCATAATAACACATAAATGATGGTATAAGGAAACCTTAAGGGGTGGGGGCGGGGAAATTTCAGAGTATGGCCTTCAGCGCATCGTCAAGATCGGCATATTTAAACCGGTATCCTGCTTTCAGCGCCTTATCGGGCAGCACGCGCTGCCCTGTCAGCAGCATCTCCCCCATCTCTCCGAAGATCAGCCTGACCATGAAGGCGGGAACAGGCAGGCAGGACGGCCTGTGAAGGGCCCTGCCCAGGGCGGAACTGAAGTCCCTGTTGGTCACGGGTGTCGGTGCGGTCGCATTGACCGGGCCTGAAACGGCGTTGTTTTCAAGTGCAAACCTGATAATTCCGGCCACATCATCGATGTGTATCCAGGAAAACCACTGCCTGCCGCTGCCTATGGGACCGCCCAGGAAGAGTTTGAAGGGAAGGACCATGCGGGGCAGTGCGCCGCCGTCCGCGCCGAGGACAGCGCCGAGCCGGACAGTAACCACCCGGATATTCAGCGCCTCCGCCCTGAATGCCTCGGCCTCCCATTTCACACACACATCCGCAAGAAAGTCCGATCCGGGCGGTGTTTCTTCTGTAACGTATTCATCATTGTGAGGGCCGTAGTAGCCCACGGCAGATGCGCTGACAAGGACCCGCGGTCTCTTCTGGGCCTGCTGCATGGACTGCACAAGCGCGCGGGTTGTATTGATGCGGCTTGAGAGGATGCGTTTTTTCCTTTCGCTGGTCCAGCGTCCCGGCGCAACGGGTTCCCCCGCGAGATTGACAACGGCGTCGAATCCGGAAACCGTATCCGGCGGGATAAGTTCCGGTGGATTCCACGT
>JAADFS010000230.1:3556-6666 GCA_013152795.1 Deferribacteres bacterium | reverse complement strand
TCAAGGTTCATTACTTTGTTCCACGCCGCTATAAAGTCATGTACAAACTTCTCTTTATTGTCGTCCTGGGCATAGAACTCCGCCTGGGCCCGCAACTGTGAGTTGGCTCCGAAGACCAGGTCCACACGCGTCGCGGTCCACTTCAGCTCTCCGCTGGCACGGTCGAAACCCTCGTAAATCTGCGGATGATCTGCGCTCGGTTTCCATTCGATGCCCATGTCGAGAAGGTTTATGAAGAAGTCGTTCGTGAGCGTGCCCGGGCGTTCCGTAAAGACGCCATGGGAGACGCTGCCGAAGTTGGCCCCCAGCGCACGCATCCCGCCTACGAGCACGGTCATCTCCGGCACCGTGAGGGTGAGGAGCTGGGCACGATCGATAAGCAGTTGCTCGGCAGGCAGATCGCAGGCTGGATCCAGGTAGTTGCGGAAGCCGTCTGCCACCGGCTTCAGGTACTCGAACGACTTGACGTCGGTCTGTTCCTGACCGGCATCGGTGCGGCCGGGCGCAAAGGGTGCCTTCACCTCAAAGCCGGCCTGCTTCGCGCCCTCTTCGACTGCAGCGACGCCTCCGAGGACGATCAGGTCTGCGAGCGAGACCTTCCTGCCGCCCCCGGCGTGTGCTCCATTAAACCCGGCCTGGATACCTTGGAGTACCCTCAGCACCCTGGTGAGCCCGGCCGGCTGATTGACATCCCAGTCCTTTTGCGGGGCCAAGCGAATGCGCGCCCCGTTGGCACCGCCGCGCTCGGAGCCGCGGAAGGTCGCGGCCGAGGACCAGGCGGTGTAGACGAGCTCCGGTATGGTGAGCTCCGAGGCGAGGATTTGCTTTTTCAGTTCGGCGACATCCTCCTCGTCGATCAATTCGTGATCCACGTGGGGGACCGGGTCCTGCCAGATCAGGTCCTCCTCGGGCACCTCGGGCCCGAGGTAACGTGACTTGGGACCCATATCGCGGTGAGTGAGCTTGAACCAGGCCCGGGCAAAGGCGTCGGCCAACTCGTCCGGGTTTTCCAGGAAGCGGCGGGCAATGGGCCTGTAGACGGGGTCCATGCGAAGCGCAAGGTCTGTGGTCAGCATGATGGGTTTGTGCCGCTTTTCGGGATCGTGGGCGTCAGGGACCAGGTTTTCGGTCTCCGGATCGGTCGGCACCCACTGCCAAGCCCCGGCGGGGCTTTTTTCCAGGTTCCAGTCGTAGCGGAAGAGGAGCTCGAGAAAGCTGTTGTCCCACTTCGTGGGCGTATGGGTCCAAGCGCCCTCCAGCCCGCTTGTGATCGTGTCGGCGCCCTTGCCGATGCCGAAGCTGTTTTTCCAGCCCAGGCCCTGTTCTTCCGGTGGAGCCGCTTCAGGCTCAGGGCCCAAATACTTGCCGGGATCGGCGACTCCATGTGTCTTTCCGAAGGTGTGCCCGCCGGCTATCAACGCAACCGTCTCCTCGTCGTTCATGCCCATGCGCCTGAAGCTCTTGCGAATATCCTCTGCGGCCGCAAGCACGTTGGGCTCGCCGTTTGGACCTTCCGGGTTCACGTAGATCAGGCCCATCTGAACGGCAGCCAAAGGATTTTCAAGCTCCCGCTCACCTCGATGGCGCTCGTCTGCCAGCCACTCGGACTCTGGACCCCAGTACACATCCTCCTCGGGCTCCCAGATGTCCACGCGACCGCCGCCGAAGCCGAAGGTCTTGAACCCCATCGACTCAAGGGCAACATTTCCGGCGAGGATCATCAGGTCGGCCCAGGAGATCCTGTTCCCGTACTTCTTCTTGATCGGCCAGAGCAGGCGACGAGCCTTGTCGAGGTTTACGTTGTCAGGCCAACTGTTCAGTGGCGCAAAGCGCTGGTTGCCTGTGGATCCGCCGCCGCGCCCGTCAAAGACGCGGTAGGTGCCCGCGCTGTGCCAGGCCATGCGGATGAAGAGGGGGCCATAGTGGCCGTAGTCAGCCGGCCACCAGTCCCGCGATTCGGTCATAACGCAGCGGAGGTCGTCTTTAAGCGTCTCGTAGTCGAGTTCGGCAAATGCCGCCGCATAGTTGAAATCCTCACCCATGGGCTTGAGCGCAGGCGGGTTTTGATAGAGGACCTTCAGGTTCAGTTGGTTCGGCCACCAGTCCCGGATCATGTTTCCGCCCAGGGTGGTGTGTTTGTAGGCGTCTCCCGTTACCGGGCACTTGCTTTCTTTACTCATCGCTTTCTCCTTTAAAGTTTGTTTTGTACGGCTAATGCGGAAATCAGGAGCAACATCTTCGGCGCCGCAGACGGGATGAACAATATAACTCAGCGGCGTGGGTTATTCCATCTGCGTTTCATTCATGACTATAACCCTTACAGTGGCATAAAAATATCGCCTGCGGGCAGGAGGGCCTGCCGGAAAAGCTTTATCTGCGATTCCTTCAGGAAATATTCTGCACAGCATATCAACTGCCCGTGATTCGTGTCCGTTGTTCGTGACCGTAAAAGACACTCAACAGAAACGGACACGATTAACCGACACGGAGAACGGCCTTTTCCCCGTTTTCCGGCAGGCCCTCCTGCCATTTATGCAACATTAAGGTAACGTATAGAGTTTTATCCATAGTGCTGGTGGCATTATGGATAAAACCTCTTGATCTGAACCGTCCAGCTAATGAGATTAATATACCCGCTTCTATGGGGATTGTAAAGTGGAATTTCATTCAAGTAGGGCATAGTGCATGTCTTGCAGTAACTTCCCCAATACGGATTTTCTCCGAAAACCGTAACGGGTGAGTCTTTGCCCTTGACATACGGAGGCCTTCTTATCTTTTTGTCTTTACCTTACAGTGGCTAAAATACCGCCGGCGGGGCAGACTCCTCTGCCCTGTTTATGCAACATTAAGGTTTATTCTTAACTGACTCAATCCTTCAACCGTATAAATTCGGGCGAACCGTGTGATCTACCAATCTGTTACTATATAAGGTTGTCAACTGAACATGAACGATTATTCAATGTATTCATATGAATCGACTATAGCCCAAAATTGATCTTTGTTAGATTCAAAAAGATCCTCAAAACAATTAAAGCTTAGCATTATAAATCTTTCTTTTTCTTTAAAACAAGTTAGGAGAAATTTCATGCTGCCCATTACTTTTAATGTCA